>JAJTBE010000192.1 GCA_021287065.1 Bacillota bacterium | reverse complement strand
CGCAAACTCAAGCTGCAAATCTTTCGCAAGCATGGAAATCATACTGACAGCCTAACATTACCCTAATTCATTTCATAGCGGAGACAGTTTTGATTTCGGATCAGATCATTGGCACAGAACCTGTAGTTGGAGTTATTTTTTCATTCCGGAGATTGTAGAGAGCTTGCGAGGTTGTTTACCCGGGGAGACAGGCGGGACGCCTGCGATCCGGCAGGTGTTGGCGTTTTGTTGCCGCTCTTTTGGGGGATTTGTGGTTTTTGTTTGCGGTGTGGGCGGACCTGCGGGTCCGCGTCGGGCTTGCAAAGCCCTCCTACGATCGCTGGCGAAGCTTGTGGTTGTGAGGTTTGCTGGCGGTTGGCGGTGGTTTTGGGACTGGGGGACAGGCGGGATGGCTGCGATCCGGCAGTTGTTGGTGTTTTGTTGCCGCGCATTCGGGAGATTTGCGGTTTGAGTTTGCGTAGCGGGCGGACCTGCGGGTCCGCGTCGGGCTTACAGAGGTTGTGTATAGTCTTTCCAATAAATCAACCCCAAAAAACTCTGTCTGGAAACTTACCTGATACCGGATTTCATGACCGATTTAATGGGATTACTATAAAAACCAATTTTGAAGGGCATTTTTTCGGGCAAAAATCAAATTTGGCAACATTATAACTTCAGTTTAAGGTTAAAATTCGATAAAAAGGAAACTCATAAAATGATTCAAAGCCTGTGGTTATTAGATTTTGCTTGCCATCGGGTCAAAACTTAGTATTGGCTCCCTGGACATCTGGTTCCAGGGGCGTCTGGTTTAGCGGGAAGCTACCAAATCCAATGTTAAAATGGGGTTGGAATTGTGAGAAGCATAGTTTTTATACAATCTCAACAATAAAGGTGCCGAAATTAAAACCGACCTGTTTCCAGGCCGGTAATGTTCATTTGTAAAAGATGACTATGGTCCGCCATCATCCGGGGGCATAATGTACATTCCGTGAATGTCTTCACAGGTTACTTCTTCTCTGTCCAGATACATTGTTTTCCCTCCCTTAAATTAATTTTTCCTTGACTATATTATACGTACATCCGCACAATTTGTAAATAACATGATTGTTACAAGATTGTTAACGAATGGACACACTATAGCGCATCTTTTTTCATCGTTTTTTTCATAATTCCTTCTTTGCTTCATAATATTGGCATAACTCGTCTTTTATTTGATACAGAAAATGCAGGATTATCCATATCATCGGTGGAATAAACATTGTAATAATCGGGAACAAAGCTAATTGGATATTTCTCTCCGGTAAGAGGTAATGTATGAAGTGTCCCCAGTGTGGCATAAACAACCGAGATAATGCTCAATACTGCCTGGGCTGCGGCAGAAAGCTTGCTGCGTCCCCGCAGCTTGAGAGCATTGTTGCGCCGCCAAAGACAACAAAGCCCAAAAAGCGGGAATCCCTCAGTCCCCAAACCATTCAAAAGGGAAGATACCTTGTAATTCAGAAGCTTGGTGCTGGTGGAATGAGCAGGGTTTATCTTGCCCGTGATACAAAGATGGATTGCAATGTTGTAGTAAAAGAAATGTTCCCGCCCAAGAATTATCCGGAGAAAAAAGAATACTTCCTTTCAAAATTCAAAAATGAAGCAAAACTCCTGTTCAGAATGAGGCATCCGGGTATTCCGAGAGTTACGGATTATTTCGCCGAAGGTGACAATTACTACATGGTTATGGAGTACATCGAAGGCGAAAACATGGACATCATCCTGAAAAACAGGCCTGATCATAAAATCACTGCAGATGAATTTTTCGGATGGATGGGACGATTGCTTGAAATCATTCAGTTCCTCCATAATCAGGATCCACCGATTTACCACAGGGATATTAAGCCTGCCAATTTTATGCTTGATTCAAAGGGCCAGGTATTTCTTGTTGATTTCGGTGTGGCAAAAGCTATAAGCCTTGAAGAAGCCCATACAAGAATCGGCACAATCGGTTACGCTTCACCTGAACATTTCACAGGCAAATTTGTAAAATCCTCGGATCTTTACAGCCTTGCAGCTTCTTTCCATTTTATGCTGTCCGGCGACGATCCCCGATTCAGACTGCCCTTCGATTTTCCGCCTATTTCAGTTTATCGTCAGGATTTGCCCGGCGGAGTCGAGGCAATGCTTGTAAAAATGCTTGAAAAGGATTCCCTCACACGTTTTCAGGACACTGAAAGCCTGCGTGAGGAATTTCTTGAGATATTCAAGCTTTACAAGGAAAAAGGAGTTGTTCCGTCCCCTCCCCCGCCGCCAAAGCCGGAAGTGGATGACAGCGGTTCTCTGGATAAATCAGAAATGTCAGATGAAAGCGATGACGGCTCTTCGGTTCAGAGAAAGACCGGAAAGCTTAGTATTCCTATCCTTAAAAGAACCAGAAGAATACCAAAACCATTTGCAAAAAAATCAAGCAAAGACGAAGATACGGACTTTGTGGATGACGAACCGGAAGCTCCTGCAGCAGTTCCAGTCACTCCCCTGAAAGAGGCAAAAAAGGAACAGGAGTTCACATACGAAATCAAAAAACCGCCTGTAATCACTCAAAAACCTGCGGAAGAGAGAAAAGAACCCATATCTCCCTTCGATCTGAAAGAGGAAGACTCTACATTCAAGCCGGTGATGGTGATAAAACATCCTGAGCCAGCTCAGAAAAAGGATGATTTCTTCAGGCAGGCTGAAAAACAGGAGCCTAAACCTGCGGAAAGACCGGTTATCAGTCAGGTTTCCACAGGACCAAAAACCGATAGATCTACAGATCAACTTAAAACCGACAAGCAGAGCCTTTTTTCATCAAGGATGGGGTCTGCAAGAACTCCGGTAAAACCTGGTGATTCAGGATATCAGGGCACGCTATACCAGAAGCCTGAGGAATCTAAAAAGGCTGAAGGTAGACCTGTTGTTACGCCGGATTCGGTTCTGAAACCGGTGGTAAAAACACCTGTGATTTCAATTTCCAAAACAGATCTGCCTGAAAGGCCAAAGGACAAAGATAAGAAAAAACAGAAGCAGATGAACCAGAGGCAGGAAACTGTCATTACGGTAAAAGATCAGGATGATGAATATCCATCGGAAGAGACTGATATTCCCGAAGCCCGTTCGATTCCTGCAAATGAAAAATCCGAGATGGAAGTTAAAAATCAGGAAGAGTCAAGCAAAATAAGGATGATGACATTTATCATCGTTATCCTGACGGTTTTGCTCCTTCTGATTTCCGTTTATATGGCAAACAAGTTCTTCAACGAGAAGAAAAAACCTTCGGCTCCCAATAAGACTACAATGCTGTATATCCAAAAAGAAATAGCCGGACTTGATGAAGCTGGACGGGAAGTGAGCTTCAGAGTGGATATGGAAGGGAAGTTCAGATTTTTCAGCACGGAGCTTCCGGAAAAAGTTATTCTTATACCGGAAACAAACAACCGATATGAAATCTGATGAAACAGCATAACGATGGTTTTTCCCGGTAGTTAAAAATTTGGTGGAATTTTCGAATTAGATATTGACAATCTCTGATTAATATCATAAAATATGTTCGCAGACGCGGAAGTGGCGGAATTGGTAGACGCGCTAGGTTCAGGGTCTAGTGGCAATTGCTGTCGTGGGAGTTCGAGTCTCCCCTTCCGCATCAGAAAAGTTGGACTGTCCAGACGGACGGTCCTTCTTGTTTTTAGAGGATATTTCAAACCAAAAGAGAATAATGCAAAGCTTATTCTCTTGGGGGAAAGATATATGAATCCTGAACATCTTGCACTTTTAAAGCAGTCTATACAGGAGTTTAACAAATGGCGGGCGGACAACTGGAACATTAAACCTGACTTATCAGGTGCCGATTTGCGCGGAATGAACCTGTTTCAGGCTAACCTGACAGACACAAATCTATCCAGCGCAGATTTGAGCGATGCAATTCTTGTATCAGCAGAAGCCCGTTCTGCCGACTTCGATCATACCAACCTCGCAGGCGCACAGTGCCAGGGAGTGAATTTTTCACTTTCCAACATGACCAGAGCTAGTTTTCACGGAGCCAACCTTACCGGTACATCCCTTCAGAACTGCTGTCTGGTTGAAGTTGATTTTACCGAGGCTGATTGTACAGGCGCGCTTTTCAACAATTCAAACCTGCAGAATTCCACTTTTTATGATGCAAAGGTAAAAGGTGCCAACTTTGACGGCACCAATGTCCACGAGGCTAATATCTACGCAGAACAGTTCAGGGATGCAAACATTCCCCTTGAACTAATCGGAAGTGTAGAAAACAAAAAGAAACCATATCAGCAGTTTATATACGCATTTGTCTCATTTGCAGTAGTATTCATACTCGGTTTTTTTGCCTACAACTGGATTTTTACCGCCAATCAACCCGGACAGTTAAACACCCAGATGCGTTCGAGAATCCATTATCAGGTAGCTTTATGTATGGTTAACATGAAAATGCCTGAAAACGCTATTAAAAATATCAATATCACGCTTATGCTTGATGATAATAATGCAGAAGCACACAGCCTTGCCGCAGAATGTTACCGGGATATAGGCGATATTCCCAATGCCGTATTACACTACCAGCGCTTTATAGATCTTCTTGGTGCAGATAATCTGAGAACCCAGAAAGCCAAGGAGTTTATCTACAAGCACAGCAACGAAGCCAAAAAGCAGAAAAAATCCGAGGGACAGCAGGAAGCGAAAAAGTAATTTACCGGATAAGCAAATATTTCATTCCGGTTAGCTTTCCACTGTGTTATTCAAATTCTGCTGCTTAACCACCTCTGATGTTCATGTGCATTTTCCGGCAAAACATTAAAAGGAGAATCCCCTTTGAACCAGACTCATTATGATCTGCTAAAATCCGGTGTGGACAAATTCAACCAATGGAGAAAAAGAAACATCAGTGTGCAGGTTGATCTCACCGGATCAGATTTTTCAGGAATGGACCTGGATGAAGTAAATTTTTCCGGTGCATTGCTACATAATTCACTATTCACAAAGACAAGCCTTATTGGAGCGGATTTTGCACAGGCAAATGTTTCAGGGTGTGATTTTACTGGAGCAGACTGCAGTCTTGCCATCTTTACGGGAGCTGTGGGATCCAATTCCAAATTCATCAACACAAACCTGAGAAAAGCCAAAATGATTCTGGGACATTTCAATGATTCTGATTTTACCGGCGCCAATCTGTCGAATTCGGATTTTCGTGAAGCCCGTATGGACGGAGCTATAGTAGAAGAAGCTAAAACTTCAGGAGCAAGTTTTCACGGAGTGGATATCAATCTTGTAAGAACCGGAAATCAGAAACTGAAAGGAGCGAAATTCACTCCCGGTTTTGGAAAAAAAGAAAAATCACAGTATGCAAAAAATATCTTCACTTTTGTAAACATGACAATCTTTTTTATATTTGCAGTGCTTTCAATCGTTACATTCAACAAGGTAAAACAGACATACGGTGATCCCGGCAGAATTATTTCTTCCTATATGAATTACTCCATCGGCAACCACTTTATGGCAAACGGAAAAATCAAAGACGCTGTAAAATACTATAATCTTGCTATTAAGGCAAAGCCTGACGAGGCTATATACTACTACCGTCTTGCGCAGGCTTATGATGAGTTGGGAGATGACAAAAAATTTGAGGAAAACTACCAGCAGTTCCTCTCCCTGAAACCGGACAAAAAGAAGATAGACGAAATAGAAGCTTTGATTCAGGATCGAAAAAAGAAAAGTGCCAGAAAATAACTAATATGTTTCCTCTTCGTTGATATACCATGATGCATAAGGGTTAGCAGGGCTTATTGTCAGTGTTGTGGATGTGCTTTTTCCACCTCTCCACCGAGCTTCAACTTTGTGAGTTCCAAAATTAACGAACCAGGAATTGGAATCACCTGAGTGAAGTCTTCCCATACTTCTGTCTGAAATATAAACTTCCACTGGAAATTTTGCTCCATTATAGACCTTAATTTCACCCTGATCAGAAACTTTTATAATCTGAGGGAGCCCCGGCTTCGCTTTAATTTCCTTACAATGAGCTGCAAATGACGCTGAAATAAGCAGAAGTAACAATACAAAAAGGCATCTGACGCTTTTTCCTGTTAACATAAAAATTACTCCTAAAAATTAAAAAGAGGAAATCGATACCGATTTCCTCATATTTATTCATTTCAATCAGGCTTTATGACCTGAACTGGTTTCCTTAATTTCCGGTATGGTTGCTGCCGGAGGCGGCTGAACTTCGTTTCCGGGTTTCTGAGCCGGAGGCTTATGTTCGTCTTTTTCATTCATCTTAGCTTTGATCTGAGCGACCTTTTTGCCAAAATATCCCAGAGTATGGAAACCAAAGACGATAATGTCTGCTGTGTATGCTACTGCAGCAAGAACTGCGCCGCCGGGGACAGCGATTCCCACGAGAGGAGCTGCTGCGGCTACAAGGCCGCCGACATCTGTAAGACAATGGCCCACATTGATAATCTTTTCTGCCATTCCTGCATTGGGATCCTTCAGGGAACTCCAGGCTTTATAAATATCCAGCGCCAGGACGCCTGCTCTCACACCCGGATAAAGACCGGCAATAGCCAGACCTTTGACCGGTTCAGGAGCTGCCTGTGTCAGTGTGTCTTTTACTGTTTCAACGGTTTCGCGGAATGCAAAAGCGGGGTCCGATTTAATCGCTTCGTTTGCTTCCATTACGGTAGCCTGACCAAGTCTGCTGATGGCGGAACCCATACGATCCCAGTTGGATTCTCCAACTTTTTCCACTTTAGCAACTGTATCTTTGCCAATAGTAAGAGTTACTCTCTCACCTACTGAAAGATTTGAGCCAAGACCCGCCATTGCCTGTGAAAGAGCAAGGCTGTCAACATTGGTTGTTTCTCCGCCTGCACTCTGCTGAGAACTTTCGGTCGGCACTTTTATTGTCGTCTTAATATCACCCTGACGATGTACCATTGAAGGGGTCATCGCAGTATTAATCATATCCATCTTCATCCCTCCACAGGATGTAAATTCTATATTTGTTGTTAAGATTATAACACAAGCAAAAGATCATGCATATTAACAAAATGTTAACAGATTAACAAACAAAATTATAAACATGCTGAAGGTTTCATTTTTTAAACCAAGAATTTTTCAAATATGTAAAATCCGGAGGATTGCCATGAAATTATTTTCTGAAAACAAAAACATATTTGTTTTGTGTATTCTTCTCACTATTACAATAATAACCACCACTGCAGCTTCGGAGATCCCCAGAACTCCCCTTGAGGAATCAGGACATTTCACAACTTACAACGAAATGATTACATACCTGAAAAAAATCGAAAAAAGAAGCACAATAATAAAAATAACAGAAACAGGCAAATCTGCGAACCATAACACTCCCCTTTATGCAGTCAGAATTGATACCGGCAGCAAACCTGATGACGAGAAACTCAGAATAATGATAACAGCAAGAGTCCATGGTTCAGAGCCTGCAGGAATGGAAGCGGCAATCAGATTTATACGCGACATGGCATTTAGACCGGAATACAAATACATTTCAGATGAAGCAACATTTATGATTATTCCCTGTGCAAACCCAGACGGCACAGCAACAGCTATAGGAAATTACAGGGAAAACGGCGGATTCTGGGACAAAACAGGGAGATACAACTCCCAAATCCTTGATATAAACAGGGATTTTAACGCCGCAGAAACTCCTGAAACCCGGAACTGCATTTCCGTATTCAATCAGTTCAAACCTCATCTGGTGATTGATCTCCACGAATTTGCAGGCACTCCTGTGGTTGCAGGGGAAGAAGGCTGGTGGCGGGGCAGGTATTTCGACGAATTAATCGGAGCAGGCAGAAATCCTGATGTTTATCCTCCAATATCCCATTTTTCACGCATGATTTGCGAAAACATACTTTTTCCCGAATTAAAGGCAAAAGGGATAAGAACATTTTACTATCCAAGCGCATCGGGAAATCTTGACACAACATACAGGTTCGGAGCAACAGGAGCAGATTATTACAACCTGAGAAATTCATTCTCTTTTCTGATTGAAACCGGAATTTATGATCAGGGTGAATCAACAATAAAGAAACGGACTGACAGACATATCTTTACACTTGGAATAATTATCAGGGAATTCATAAAAAACAAAAAAGCTGTTATCAAAATGACAGAAGATTCAAAAACTTTTTCGAAAGAAAGAACTTCAATCACCATAAAACAGAAACTTGTGCCTTATGAAGCAGAAATCGACGGTAGAAAAGCTTCTGATTATATTTTTACAACAAATTACAATGTTGACGGCAAAACATACAAAGCTGTGTCAAAAGTTTACCTGCGGGCTGCAGATCCCGCAAGGCAGGAAACAAAAGATCTCCCCGCCGGGTATGCTGTGATTTGCCAGGATAGCGAATTCATTGAGAAACTTCTTTTACATGGCATTCAGGTTTATGAAACAGAATCAGTTATCCGGACAGATAAAGGCACGCTTCCCGCACATGTTTTCTATATCCCCGCATCTCAGGAATCTTCAGCCATACTCAGCTTTATTATGGAACCCGATTCATACCGGAAAAACAGATTTGCACTGGTGCAAAGAGCGATAATCAATCCTGTGGAAAACAGTATAGATCTGAATCAGTGTAAAAGGATTCTCACAACTGAAGATATAAACAATACAATAGAAAGATTTTATATCTTTATGGAGGACATTCTAAAAAATTCGCAGCAAAAATAATTTAATATGAAGAAAAATTTAATCTCTCCTCCCAAAAAATAATTTTTAAGGAGATTATAAATGAAAAGAAACTTCTGGTACGCAATTCTTCTGGTTTTTGTATTCACACTTTCCCACCCTGCTTTTTCATCTCCACTGCACGAAGCTGCTTATAAAGGAGACATCGAAGCAGCAAAAAACTGGCTCAAAACCGCATCGAAAACTATAAACGACAAAGACAGCAAGGGAATGACACCTCTCGATTACGCAGTTGAATTCAGCACTGTTGAAATGGTGAAATTTCTCCTCGACAACGGCGCAGACGTCAATGCGAAAGATGCAAAAGGTAAAGCTCCCATCCATTATGTTATGTGGAGCAAAACCCCGGATCGCGTGGAAAAAGCCAAAGCACTTCTGGACCATAATGCTGATATAAATATGCGTTCAGAACACCATCAGTTCACTCCCATTTTTTATGCAATTATGTATAGCCAGAAAAACCTTGTTCAGTTCTGCATAGACAATGGAGCGGATCTTACAATAAAGATGAACATGGATATGAATCCCGTTGAGTATGCCAGAAAATACGGAAGATCAAAAGAAATACTAAAGCTTCTGGAATCCCGTTCATCGAAATAATATAACAAAGCTAATGGAGACAGGCTTTCGTTAACCCTGTGGGATCGACTCCCCCTTCAAGATCACTGAAGAGGATATGCTTTTAGAGGGTGAGTTTTTAGAGGGGACCGTTTTTCAGGGGGAACTTTTAAAAAAAGATTCACCCCGAACCCCAATGCCACTGAATTAGAAAAACCTACTCCAATTCCAAAATCCCCTGCAATAGCGGCAATCTACCGCCAATTGCAGGAGAGAGCCTGCGTGCTCTCCCGCACCCAATTATCTCCAACCGCCAGCACCCATCATCACCACAAACAATGCCAATGATTACCAAATCGCAGGCATTGCCGCCCACCCTGAATCACCAAAACAAATCACATACTAACTACCAGCAAACCTAATAGCCGGAGGTTCTGCAGGGGATCGTTGGCGCAGCTTGTGGTTGTGCGGTTTACTGGCGGTTGGCGGGAGGTTGCTGCGGGAGAGCACATTGGCTCTCCCCTACTGTTTGCGGGAGTTTACCACATTTTTCGGGGATATGGGAGTTGAGTCGGCAGTGAAGAAGGACCCTGCGGGGTGGGTGCGGTGAACTTTTTGAAAAAGTTTCCTCCGGGAGTTAGGCAAACCTGGATATTTCCATGAGTAATCAGACTAATCCCTACCTTAATTCATGGGCATTGGGTTCCCAGTCTCCCAATCTCCCAATCTCCCAGTCTCTCAGTCTCTCAGTCTCTCAAACTCTACACATTCCGTTCTTTCAATTTTCCCAAATCTTCTCCCCTACCCATTCAACCCGAACTAATCTAATCTGATTCTCCTTTATAAAAAAAATTTATAATTATAGGCTCAACTTTAAAAGTGATTCTTTTCACAATCCATAATTAAAGAGACAAGAAAAACCATGTGGTCACCTTCCCCGAGATGATCATTCAGTCTGAATTTGCAACGAATGTAAAAACAATGCGAGGTAACAAAAATGATGTTTCAGTTGACTGAAGTGCAGAAAGACATTCGAAAACTTGCCTGTGATTTTGCTCAGAAAGAAGTTAAACCCGGAGCAAAGGAACGGGACGAAAAAGAAATGTTCGATGCCGAACTCATTGAGAAAATACACAAGACACTGGGTTTTGCCGGTATCTGTTTCCCGGAAGCATACGGCGGAGCGGGACTGGACACACTTTCCTATATTCTTGCTGTGGAAGAACTGGCAAAAGTGGATGCAGGTGTTTCAATAGCCCTGTCAGCTCATGTTTCTCTGGGAGCGTGGCCCATCGAAAAATTCGGAACTCCGGAACAGAAAGAAAAATTTCTCAGACCCCTTGCACTGGGTGAAAAACTTGCTGCATTCGGTCTCACAGAAGCTGATGCAGGCACTGATGCCGCAGCACAGAGAACAATCGCCGTAGCCGATGGTGATGAATATATACTCAACGGATCCAAAATGTGGATCACAAACGCCGGCGCTGCCGATATTTATGTAATTTTTGCAATGACCGACAAGGCAAAAGGTCTCAAAGGAATCAGCGCATTCATAGTAGAGAAGGGAACTCCCGGATTCTCATTCGGAAACGAAGAGCACAAAATGGGCATTCATTCTTCCATGACAAGAGAACTTATATTCCAGAATGTCCGCATTCCCAAATCAAACCTGCTTGGTTCAGAAGGACAGGGTTTCAAAATTGCAATGATGACCCTCGACGGCGGAAGAATCGGCGTGGCGGCTCAGGCTCTGGGAATTGCTGAAGCTGCACTTGATTATGCAGTGAACTATGCAAAAAAACGCCAGCAGTTTGGCAAACCTATCGCCACATTCCAGGCAATTCAGTTTATGCTCGCTGATATGGCTACAAAAGTTGAAGCAGCAAGGCTGCTTGTTTATAAAGCTGCAAGTTATAAAGATCAGGGACTTCCCTACAGCACTGAAGCTGCAATGGCAAAACTTTATGCTTCTGATGCAGCAATGCAGGTTACAACCGATGCGGTTCAGGTTTACGGCGGATACGGATTCAGCCGGGAATACCCTGTTGAACAGCTTATGCGTGATGCAAAAATCACCCAGATTTACGAAGGAACCAATCAGGTTCAGCGCATGGTCATAGGCGGAGCGCTTCTTAAATAAGCTCCCTCCCATCAAATCTTTTCCAATGCTTTACAAGGAGGCATTAAGGTTTATGAATATATTGGTGTTTGTAAAACAAGTGCCGGATACAACGGAAGTTAAAATAGATCCGAAAACCAACACACTTATCCGTGAAGGTGTCCCGAGCATCGTTAATCCTTTTGATAAACACGCTCTTGAAGCGGCGCTGAGACTGAAAGACAGCTGCGGCGCAAAAGTTACGGTAATCACAATGGGTCCCCCGCAGGCAAAGGAAGCTCTCCGGGAATGCCTGGCTATGGGATCGGATGAAGCAGTTCTGGTCAGCGACCGGGCATTTGGCGGAGCTGATACCCTCGCCACTTCATATACTCTGGCTGCAACAGCAAAAAAACTGGGTTACGACATCATTATCTGCGGTAAGCAGGCAATAGACGGCGATACAGCTCAGGTAGGACCGGAAGTAGCAGAGCATCTCGACATACCCCAGGTAACTTATGTAAGCAACATTAAAGTAATCGGAAACAGCGTAATTGCAACCCGTGAAATGGAAGAAACAAATGAAGTTGTTGAAGCCAAAATGCCTGTTCTCCTTACAGTTGTTAAATCCATAAATACCCCCAGATACCCTACGGTAAAACTTACAGTAAAAGCAAGACAGACTGAAATCAGAACTTTAACAAATACTGATCTTGATCTGAACACATCATTAATAGGCCTCAACGGCTCGCCCACTCAGGTAAGCCGCATTTTCAACCCGCCTTCAGGCGGTCCCGGTCTGTTGATAAAAGAAGAACCGGGCGAAGCAGTAATGACTCTGATCGAAAAACTGAAAGAAGCAAAGGTCATATAACTTTTGAATCTTTTATGGGATGATATCGGTAAACTGCCTTCATAGTTCTAAAGGAGGAAATATTAAATGTCACTTATTATTTCAGATAAATGTATCGGATGCGGCAAATGCCTGAAAACCTGCCCCTTTGGCGCTCTTGAAATGAAAGACGCAGCGGGCGTAAACAAACTCAACCGTATAGCTTATGCAAATGATAGCTGCACTCTCTGCGGCGCCTGCGTAGAAAGCTGCCCGGTTAATGCAATAGAATTGCAGAGAGAAACCAGCGTAAAAACAGATTCAGCCCAATATAAGGATGTATGGGTGTGGATCGAACATGAAGAAGGCAAGCCCCGCAATGTCAGCTGGGAGCTTCTCGGACAGGGAAGAGTTCTTGCCAACGAAACAAAACAGGAGCTTTGCGCTTTCGTATTTGGCGACAAATGCGATTCGATGGTAAAAGAAGCTTTTGCTTACGGTGCTGATAAGGTTTATGTAGTTGAAAACAGAGCATTTGTAAACTACAACACCGATCTTTATACCAAAGCCCTCACCCACCTTGTAAAGGAATATAAACCTTCAATCATTCTGCTCGGCGCCACAAACAACGGCAGAGATTTCGGTCCCCGGGTTGCAGGCAGAGTAGGCACAGGCCTCACAGCAGACTGCACAAATCTTGGCATAGATGAACAGACAGGCAATGTGGCATGGACAAGGCCTGCTTTTGGCGGAAACATCATGGCAGTCATTCTTTGCCCAAATCACAGACCTCAGATGGGAACCGTAAGGCCCAACACATTCAAAAAACCCACCCGTGATGAAGCAAAGACCGGAATCGAAATCAAAGTTGATGTACCGGTTTCACCGGAAGACATAAGAACAAAGATTCTCGAAATCGCAAAAGTAACCACAAGCACTGTCAACCTTGAAGAAGCCAATGTTATTTGTTCAGGCGGCAGAGGACTTGGCAAGCCTGAAAACTTCAAGCTTCTTGAAGAGCTGGCTCAGGTTCTCGGCGGCGCAGTGGGCGGATCAAGGGCAGTAGTGGACGCAGGCTGGATTCCCGCACAGGAACAGGTGGGACAGACCGGCAAAACCGTCGCCCCCACTATCTATTTCGCATTTGGTATTTCAGGCGCAATCCAGCACCTCGCCGGAATGCAGACTTCGGACATAATCATAGCAGTAAACAAAGACCCCAACGCTCCCATTTTCAATGTGGCAGATTATGGAATAGTCGGCGATGCCCTGAAAGTTTTACCCATTATGATCGAAGAATTTAAAAAGGTACTCAACAAGTAAAATAAACTCCCGGCAGCGGTTTTGGATCGAAAGGTTTAAAAACTGCTGCCAGATCCAACATTTTATCAAAGAAGGTGATTATCATTACTGGTAAAGTAAAAGATGTAAAGTTCGATGACATTCATGTCGGTGACAAAGCAAGTTTAACCAAGTCGTTTAACAGTAATGAGGTGTATGAGTTTGCAAAGATCAGTCTGGACTGCAACCCCATCCATGTTGATGAGGAATTCGCCCAGAGTTCGATGTTCAAACACCGCATTGTCCACGGCGCACTCACAAACAGCCTGATTTCAGCAGTTCTCGGAACAGAGCTGCCCGGAATCAATACCATTTATATGTCACAGTCAACAAAGTTTCTTGCCCCGGTTATGATTGATGATACACTGACTGCAACAGTGGAATGCATATCTAAAGATGATGAGAAACATCGCATTGTCTTCAGAACATTCATAACCAATCAGGACGGCAAGGTTGTGGTGGATGGCGAAGCTAAGGTTATGAAGAAATAACCTGCTTAGCCTGACTCCTTTCCTGTATAGTAAAAAAGCATCCCCTGTATGAGAGGATGCTATTTTTTTTACATACCGGATATTGGACATCAGTTAAAAAGATCCATAAATTTGAACTTCACACCGTCAAAAAGCCCTTTGTCGCTGAGTTTAGCTTCCGGTATCACCAGAAGCGCCATAAACGAAAGGGTCATATAAGGAGCATGAAGGTTGGATCCCATATTTTTAGCTACTTTGGTAAGTTCTGAATACTTTTTTGCAACCTGATAACCATCCTCGCAAGTCATCAAACCGGCAACAGGAAGAGAAAGGGAATAAACCTTTCCTCCGTCAACAACCACAAGGCCGCCCTTACTTTTTATTACGGCATTTACAGCTTTTGTCAGTTCGGCATCATTTGTCCCCACTCCAAGCACATTATGCGAATCATGCGCCACAGAGCTTGCAATTGCCCCTCTCTTCAGGCCGAAATTTCTTATAAAGGCAACAGCAGGGCTTGCGTCTTTATACCTGTTGACCACAGTCAGTTTGAGATTGTCATTTGAAGTGTCTGCAATAACATATTCGCCATTGGTCTTTGCCTTTTCCGTCAGGCATTTTGTTATTAGCTGCCCATCCAGAGCTTCAATTACATGAATTTTTTCACCTTTTTTCAAAACCGCAAAATCGGAGACCCGCTTTTCCTTCGTATTGAAGTTATTCACCGGTTTTTCAACAATATGGGGAAGCAGAGATTTTCCAGACTCCGCCACCAGTTTGCCATTGATATATGTTTTAAGAACCCTGAAATTGTCAAGATTATCAACAACAATAAGATCCGCCGGATCACCTTTCTGAAGAAGTCCGACATCAAGACCGTAATGTTTAACAGGATTCAGAGTTGCACAGCGGATTACATCCATTTTTTTGTATCCAAGCTTAAAAGCTTTTTTGACGATCTCATTGATATGCCCTCTGACCAGATCATCCGGATGCTTGTCATCGCTGCAGAACATGATTTTATCAGGATACTTTCCGATAAGGGTATGCAGAGTATCAAAGTTTTTTGCAGCAGAACCTTCCCTGATAATAACTTTCATACCAAGCTTTATTTTCTGCTCTCCCTCATCGAGCATATAGGTTTCGTGATCTGTGGAAATTCCCGCATTCACATAAGTTTCCAGATCTTTACCCATCAAGCCGGGAGCATGTCCGTCAATTGGTTTTCCAAGTTTTTTTGCAATTTCGATTTTTGCCATAACATCGGGGTCCTTAAACAGGACTCCGGGATAATTCATCATCTCGCTCATATATCTTATCTCTTTCATCTTCAAAAGAGCTTCAATATCCTGAGGCTTCAGGTTCGCACCTGCAGTTTCAAACCCCGTCGCCGGCACACAGCTTGATGCACCGAAGTTGAATTTGAAATTTGTCTTTTTTCCATTGGCAATCATAAATTTTATTCCGGGAATCCCAAGGACATTAGCGATTTCATGAGGATCCGATACAGTTGCCACAGTGCCATGAACAACTGCAAGCTTTGCAAATTCGGAAGGAATCAGCATGGAACTCTCAATATGCACATGAGAATCCACAAGCCCCGGAAGTATAAAGTTGGTGTATCTGCATTTTTCCTTAATGATTTTTACAATTTTACCATCTGAAATGACAATTGTTCCGGGATAAATCTTACCCTGTACCACATCGGCAATATTACCCGAAACCCTTGTCTCAGAACAGAAAGCAGGCAGTCCGGACACAATAAAACATGTCAGAATCACAACTGCAATAAAAACATAAAATCTTTTCACAAGAAACCTCCATCCCTGTTTGTATAATGAGAAAATAAGACCTGACAACTAAAATGATCTTATCACTAAAAGACAGGCAGTCTGGTGCAGATGTCTTAAAAACAAAAAACAAAAAGCTGCCTGATATATTTTACCCTGTTTTTTCACAGAAGCTTTCCGTCATCAGGGTTGAATATTTTCAGCGAATAATGCTCCCCGCCAGTATATATCGATCCATCAGGCCCAACTTTAACATTGGCAATGTGTTCTTTTTCCTGAGTAGTCCACTTTCTTGTGCCATCGGGATTTACAGCATACAATTTCCAGTTTCCGCCGCTGCCGGTAATATAAGTAACACCGTTTTTATCCCAAGCCATTTTATCAGAAAGAGGCTCAGTGGTCCGGTTTCCTGCAAGCCGCCATTTTTCCTTACCTTATTTATTAAACCTGTTTCTTTGCCGGATCAGGCTGCTGTATCTGCTGAGCTTCCATATCGTGGAAAAGCTTGAGGTCGTTGAAGCTTGAAAGAACCGAGCCTTCGCCATGATCAGAATAAAAGCTGATTGAACCGAGTTGTACATTTACAGGGAAGGGCACTGAAATTCCTATTTCTCTCTTCTTCTTTTCCTGGAATGTAACGGGTTCGTTATTGCTGAGCCTTGCAAGCGCTTCGAAAGCGTTGATTTCAGCGCCTTTTTTCCGTGTAAAGGCTCCCTTAACAGCTCCTATGGTTCCACCGATAGCTGCCCCTGCAGCGATTCCTATCGAACCGCCGATAGGGATAACCGACAGAGCGGGCAGGGAGAAAATCGAAAGGGCAGCCATACCGATAGCAGCACCAATCCCCCCGCTTTTAATAGCTCCCGCTGCCATACGGAGGAAATTTTTCATCTTTCCCTCGTCTTTATAAAGCTTCCACGGATGCTGGCCCGCCATTGAACCTGTTGTGAAAAAGGCAAGTTCTCCCGCTGCTTCCTTGAATGAGCCTGCTGCGGCATCTTTTGCTTTTGCTTCGGGATTGTAAAGTTCATACAGGAACTTCAGTTCCGCTTTATTCTTAATTTCGATTGGCACGCCAAAACTGGTTTCCATTCCGCCTGCGTTCATATCCAGTTTGCCTGTCTGTTCCTGTGACTGAAGGTGTTTGTTCTTTAATTCGGGTGCGTTGAAGCCTAATCCTATAACTCTGAGGGGGTGGAAAATCACGGGTTCGCCTTTTTAATTCTCTTGAGGGCTTCGAATTCCCCGATAGCCTTTTTGGATTTAGTGCCGAATATGCCTGTTTTAGGTTCGTACAAAGCCCAGGGGAAGCCTTTCTGCTCCATAATCTGGGTGAAATACCCAATCATCTTTGCTGCTTCTTCTGTTGTTACATTTTTATATTCAGGAATATCCGTATTGATTTCAACACTGGAATAATTAGCGCCGGGCACAAATACATCAAGAGCAGTCTGAACGCCCTCTTTAACAGCGCCAATATCTTTTTTCACTCTGGCAGCTACAGAATTATCATAATTTACCGGTTGCTGAGATCCGATTCTGTCCATACAAACACCCCGTAATTATTCATCTTTTTTAAATTTATTCAATGATATTTTAACACAATTGGCATAGAAGATTAACAGTATACATGTTAAAAAAATGTAAAATAATGTATGGTAAAGGTTATCGTTCGGTGGTTTTATGATTGCTGAATAAATATTCGGAATTCCTGTAGAGGAGAGCCAATGTGCTCTCCCGCAGCAACATCCCGCAAACCGCCAGAAAACCTCGTAACCATAAGCTTGGAAAGCGATCGTAGGGGTTTGCAACCCCGACGCGGACCCAAAGGGTCCGTCTTCACTGCAAACCTGCTCCACTCATCAAACCCCATAGCCACATGCCTCGCCAACCTGCCGGATCGCAAGCGTCCGCCTGTCCCGCCGGATAGGTTAAATAACCCTGTATTCTCTCCCCAATCTCAGGAATCGGAGCATAGCGCCAACTGCAGGATCGGTGCCTATGATCCGACCCGAAACCAAACATTTCTTCAATAGATATCGAATTATGGTAATGTGATGCTATTAGTATGATTTCCACACTTGCGAAGGATTTGCGTTTGAGTTTGCGCGTGGGCGGACCTGCGGGTCCGCGTCGGGGTTGCAAACCCCTCCTACGATCGTTGGCTAAGCTTGTGGTTATGGGGATTGCTGGCGGTTGGCAGGGGGATTTTTCTTTTGGGGAATCCGGTTTTTCAGGCCGGATTCCCCAAAAGTGAAATGGGATTTTTACCAATCATATTTACTAAGTTCACGGGTTCTTTGCCAAGCATATTTATTGAGTTCGCTGAAGATTTTTCCCGGAAGGGAAAGGGAAGAGGAGCTGTCCTTCACATTGCCTGAAAGCTCCCTCATAACGCCTCCAAGGTTCTTTACCAAGCTTATTTATTGAGTTCGCTGAAGATTTTTCCCAGAAGTGAAAGGGAAGAGGAGCTGTCCTTCACATCGCCTGAAAGCTCCCATATCATAACGCCTCCGAGGTTCTTTGCCTTTATCCAGGCAACCTTTTGTGCTGCTGAATCCGGGTTTTCATAAGTAACAAACATGCCTCCTGTTGTTTTTGAAGAAGTCATATTTTTGCCATAAACCCAGGGGACTTTGGCGTATGAATCGGTGTAAGATTTATACTTAGTTGTGTCGGTGAGCAATTCGCATATTTTCCAGTAGTCGAGGACGCCAGCTTCCCAGTTGCCTGCAGTGCCCGTATTGGGTAAGCTTCCTCCGGACTGAAAAAGCCCGTTGTTGTATGCGGGGGTTTCCTCCCATGCTCTTCCGTAAAATGGCACACCAAGGTTTATTTTATCCGCAGCCATTCCGTTATTGATGTAATAATTCACAACCCAGTCGGAATTCAGTTGTTCCCTTGATTCTGAGCTTTGGGGATCATTGGGATTCAGGTAAAGAGGCGCTACATGGTTCGTTGTGGTTTCCCAGCCTCCATGAAAATCGTAAGTCATGATGTTAACATAATCCACATAGGATGAAACCGTTTTCAGGTCGATATTGGCAAGGTTTGAAGCACCGGCAGGACCTGCAAATGAAAGAAGATAATGTCTGCTGTCGGATGTTCCCTGTTTATCAAGTTGATTTCTCAGCGCCTGCATAAGCAGAGTAAAATTCTCCCTGTCGGAAGATCCCGGATATTCCCAATCGATATCAATTCCATCAAAATCATATTTTTTCATAACAGAAACCGCTGACTCCGCAAACTTCTGCCTTGCAGCAGCAGTGCCTGCTATATCAGGGAAATTATAGCTTAGTGTCCAGCCGCCTACGGATATCATGGTTTTCACATTCGGATATAATGCCTTAAGCTGTTTTAAACGCCCAAGATTTCCAGCTTCGCCCTTTGCTGACTGATCCCAGGTCTGATCTGGAAATCCTTTTGAAGCTGAACCTGTGAACACTTTTTCGATATCAGCCCACGAATCCATCATTTTCAATCCGCCTGTGGAGCTGTCAATTCCAAAGAATGCGTAGTTTATATGGGTAACTTTATCTGCAGGAATATCAGTAACCAGATAATTTCTTGCATAAATCCCCCATTGGGCAAAATACGCAACAACTCTTTTATTACCGGCGGACGGCGTTTGTGTAGCCGTCGGTGATGGAGACGGGGAAGGTGTTGAAGTTGAAGTAGCTGTCGGCGATACAGAAACTTCCGGACTTGGTGAAACAGACGGACTTTGTGTCGGTGTCTGTGAAGCCGATGGTGTTACTGCAGGCGTAACAGGCACAGTCAGGGTTAAAGAAACATTGGAAGGTTGAGCCGTTACATTACCGGGGCTACCGCAGAAGCCAAAGGAAACGCTTCCCCCGGCGGGAATTGATGCAGTGTATGATTCAGGCATTATTACATAAGTATTTCCGCTTTTTGAAGATATTTTTGCATTCCAGATGCTTGTAATCGAATGACTGAAATCAAACTGCAGACTCCAGGTATTTACTGCAGCGGAGCCTTTGTTTGTAAGGGTTATTCCGCCAGTAAAGCCTGAACCCCAGTCGCTGTCAGTTTTGTAAGCAACCTGAATATCGCCCTGAGAGACAGGGATAACGGGAGTGCTGACCACCGCTCCCTCGCCTCTGAGAATATAACCCGAAGGCTGAAGCCCTGAGAGGGAACCGGGATTTCCCTGAAAGCCGAATGTTACGGTTTTACCGGGTTCGATGTATGAATTCCACGATTCACCTGAAACAACAAAATGTTTTCCCTGATTGTTTGATATTACGGCATTCCATATACCGGATATTTTTCTGTCAAAGTCAAATTCAAGCTGCCAGTTATTGATTCTGCTTGTTCCGGTATTTTTAACGGTTATGCTTCCGGTAAACCCGCTCCCCCAGTCTCCTGAAGAGCTGAAGGAAACACTGTAATCATTCACTACGGACAACTGCCTGACTGTAGTTCCTTTTTCACCGGACATGCTGACAATATATACATCCCTTCCGGAAATAGGATCCTGCAGAGCATTACCGGATGAAGAACCGCCACCGCAGTTTGCAAAACAGAGAATAAACAACATGAAAAAGGGGATGATGACAAATAAAAATTTTACGGAATGATACCTTTTCATAAACGATAGCCTCCTTCCGATTATATTAAAATGAATAGTATAACATTCTAACTATAACCGTATTCATAAGGAGTTACATCAGTCCGTCAACCTAAAGAAAAACAAAATGGCAGTAGGTCGTAATTGCAGAAATATTGAGATTTACAGAAATTATCGGCATAGGAGGCATATTCTGCGGTATTATCAGCAAGGATGAAGCTTTATGCTGCAGGGTGATGCAGGTTATTTTATTTTCGGGCGGCGGCTTTTTGATATAGTTCTTTCAGCAGAAGATTCTGTTTATTCATGTTGAATTTATCTTCGATTCTGCTTCTGGCAGCATTTCCAAGATTCATGCGGAGTTCGGGGCTTTGGGTCAGATTGAATAACTGTTGGGTGTATTGCTCCACATCTTTTTCCCCTGAAAGAAGACCTGAGGTTTTATCTTCCACCAATTCGGGGATTCCCGCATGATATGTGGAAAGAATCGGAAGGCCCGTCGCCATGGCTTCCATCAGAACGGTAGGAATGCCCTCGGTGTCGCCGTCGGCGGCTGTTATGCTGTGGTGAACAAAGATATCAGCCTGCGCCATAAAGCCCGGGATTTCCTGCATAGGCTTTTTCCCCGGAAATTCCACACGATTCGAAATACCCAACTCTGATGCAAAATTTCTGCATTCTTCAAGAAGAGTGCCGCCTCCGGCAAAAACAAGCCTGATGTTTGCTCCTTTTTTCAGAGCGTTGGCAAAAGCCTGCAGTGTGTATTTGTGGCCCTTTTTTTCAACAAAGTTTGAAACCTGAAGAAGGACGAGTTCTTCACCTGATTTTTTATTCCGGGGGGTGTATGTAAATTCCTCAACAGGCACACCAATATAATGGCGGATAATTTTTTCAGGAGGGCAGCCCAGTTTCACAGCATCGTTTCTGAATTTATCAGATACTGCAATAACGAGGGTGCAGGCGTCAAACATATCCCTGAGCTTGCCGACATATCCCCGCCTGTTCAGTAGGCGGGACATATCGTATCCATGAAGTGTGACAATAAGGGGAATCCCGGTCTCCCTCGCAAGAGGAGCCATCATAATTCCCTCTTCACCAAAATGTGCGTGTATAAGTCTGCAGTCTTCTTTTTTCAGCACTTCCGCCCAGTATTTATATGTATTCTTACCGGGAAGATTATAATAACCGGTCAGAAATCTCTTTGCTTTCGATGAAATCTTTTCCGCAAGCGTATCTTTGCCTGCATTTTTTTCCGTGGCTGCATAAACTTTTTCACATGGGAAAATTTCCGGATTGGCAGCTTTTCTGCACAGGGCAAAAGGTTCAAACTCAGGCTTTACCCCCTGCATCTGTCTGTAAATAAATGTGGCGGAAATTCCGAGAAACTCCCTTACAAAGACTGCTATTGGCAAAGATGCGCTCATTAAAGAACCAGTTCCATTTCGTATTGATTGATATAATTTTTATATCCGAGGTGTTTGTTTATCTCGTAGAAAAGTTCATCTTCAGTTATGTTGTTAAAACTAAGCATCGGTTCAATTTTCCGGGCTTCTGCAATTAAACCTGCAACCCGGCTTATCAGGGACGAATTCTCTTTATTATTCACCCGGTCAGTCTGCACAGGTTTACCGGAGGATGTCCGTATAATAAACTGAATGCTTTTATGCCATAAAGCCAGATGTAACATATCGGATTCGTCGCCGGAGCAGAGATATTCGCATTCGTTTTTCAGCTTTTTGAATGTATTCCAGTCTCTCTGCCATGGGTAATTTTCCAGCCATAGTTCCACATCATCAGGGATATTTTTTCCTTCTTTGCATATAACAGCTTCCGCAGCTTTTTCAGAAGAAAAAAGTTTTTCATCTTCAATCTGATATGAATAGAGGTTTCTTGTCTTTTTAAAACCACATTTTTCATACAACCTGATGGCAGGATGATTTTCCGTAATCACTTCGAGGATCATTCTCTTAATTCCAAAATCTCTCAGCAATGGAATCGAATATTTAATCAGTTTTTCACCAAGACCGGATTTCTGACGGGATGAAATAACGCCCATTGGTCCTGTTCTGGCTGTGTCTCCCCTTCTGCCGATAAGCATAACCGCAGACATTCTGCCTTCCTCTTCAAGAACAAAGCTGTATCTTGTTTTTATATCATACAGATGAAACATAAGAAGAAGCTTACTCATATCCAGATCCATAGGTATGAAATAGCCGGAAAACGAATCACGAAGGGCAATCAGAACTGCCGGCATATCACCGTTTGTCAGGGACCTGATGACACAGTCATTTTCTGTTTCTTTCATCCTGTATCTTCTTTCCGTAGCTGCATCCGCAGTAATTTTGTCTGTAGAGTCCGTTTTCGGTGGAGCGCTGTACCGACTTTTTATATCCGTCTTTTTTCTTGAAATCCGAATCCAGATACTTTGCCGTCAGATTCTCACATGATTCCCCGCCGATTTGATTTATCTTCTTTGCATTTTTCAGAGGGCTGAGAGTCAAAGTGGTTCCATAAAGATCAAAATTATTCTCTTCTGCATAGCGGGCTGTTTCTTCAAGCCTGTATCTGAAGCAGACTTCGCATCTTGCTCCGCCTTCAGGGATATGCTCCAGTCCTTTTACCGCTTCCTTCCAGCTTTCGGAATCATATTTTCCGCACACAAGCGGAATACCAAGGGTTCCGGCATATTTTTCCATTTCAGCCCTGCGCAGTTCATATTCTGCGGCATCATCAATATTCGGATTGTAAAAGAAACCTGTGATTTCATAATTATCCGAAATTTCAGGCACAGACCCCGCCGAACACGGGGCACAGCAAATATGAAGCAGAAGACTGGGTTTTTGTTCCGTCATACAACCTCTCAGGAGAATCAGAGAAGGGCAAATCTGCTTTCGTCTGCAGTATTCTGATCCGGACTGCCATAACTGCAGCAGCCGCTTTCCAGCATTGCGGAAATATTATTATAAATGCAACCGGGCAGTTTATGCTTCAGAGTTGCCTGAACTCCGGGCATTTCCCATGCAGCCCGGGCTTTTTCCTGCCACGGAGAGCATGAGAGATCAACACCGGCACTGTAGAATTCAAGAATATCATAGCACAGAGGCCCGATCCAGCCATCCTGTATCTTTTCTCCCACTTCTCCGGGAATATCAGGAAGAAGCTTAACCCTGTCTCTCTGAAAGATATTATGGATATAATCGCTGACTTCCCTGGGGGCGATATGATTGCAATGGGGAAAATCAGGATCAGGGTTGAGATTGATGATTGTTCCACTGTGAATGACTTCGCCATCGGGCAGAACCATATCGTTGCGCCAAACTGAGAAAAGAGCTTCCCAGTAGATTACCACGATTTCCACATTTTCGGGAATCATAGGAATAACCCGCTGAAGTGCATTTATTGTTGAAGTTGAACAGTTGAAGATGATTTTTTTAAGATTTGATTCTGCAGCAGCTTTTCTGACAAAAGCTTCCATTGTGCTGCCAGAAGCGGGGCAAATATCCGAGAAGATTCTGGTTGTTTCCGGTCCCCAGTTGATTTCTGAAGTTGCATCTGCGGTAAACATGTCATTTCCGCCCACAGCTTTGCGTTTAAAATCGTCGCCCTGGGTTTTCAGCCCCTCTACATAGGGGGCAAGGGTCATGACGCTGCCGGCTCTGAGTATCTGATGTTCTTTGGCTTTTTCCACATATCCCAGCACATCGGGAAAGTGTTTCTGAAGAACTTTCGCTGTGGTTGTGCAGCAGTGGCGGTAGATATTTCTGGCTTTTCTGCCATGAATGAATCTTGCGGTAAGGAGTTCATTTCTTCCGAACTCTGAGTCGAAAAGGAGTATTCTTGCTTCCCTGCCGTCAAACTCCATCAGGATGTCAAAGACTTTTCCTTTGTCTCCTGAATATGTCTCTTTCTCAAGGTTGACTGATTCATCTGCATGAATTTCAAATTCTGTAACATTCTGAATCTTTAATCGATCTGTTGTTTCGAGTATCATTAGTAAGTGCCTCCGGTTTTAGTTCTCGCTTTCTTCAGATTATTTAACAGGTTAAATTAGCAGGTTTCCCTTTCTTCCCTTCTGAAAAATTAAAAAAAATTGTAAAATTATTGGTGAACTAATTATAAAACGGAGTTAAAAGAGGACAATATTTCCCACACAAAGAAAAGAACAGCACGATTTTTACGAAAGCAGGAATCAGCAGCTTGATTTCAGTTATAATACCAAATTTTAACGGCGCAAAGTTCATACCAATGTGCCTCGATTCATTCAAAAACCAGACATTCACCGATTTTGAACTTATTGTTGTGGACAATAATTCTGCTGATGATTCATGTAAAATTATCGAAGAACAGTATCCTCATGTCAATTTAATCAAAATGAGCTACAATTCCGGTTTTTCCATAGCAGTCAATACCGGTATAAAAGCTTCGAAAGGCGATTTCATAGCGCTTTTCAATAACGATGCGGAAGCTACCCCCAACTGGCTCGAAGAGCTTTACAAGCCAATGGTTGAAGACGCAACTGTTGGAGTAACCGGTTCTAAAATCCTCTATTATTTCAGAAGGGACACCATCGATTCCGCAGGTGTGGTTATGAACGATGACGGAGTAACGGACAACAGGGGAAGCCTTGAAAAGGATACAGGTCAGTATGACAAAAAGGAATTTCTGTTTGGAAGCTGCGCCGCTGCAATTCTTTACCGCAGAAAAATGCTGGATGACATAGCTATAAACGGCGAAATCTATGATGAAGATTTCTTTGCCTATTACGAAGATTCGGATATCAACGCCCGGTGCTGGCTTGCAGGTTACAAATGCCTCTATGTACCGGAAGCTGTGGTTTATCATATAGGCTCTGCTACAAACAAAAAAGTGAAGATCAAAGACGGCAAACCACTGCTGGAAGTTGAATTGAAACTGGAAGAAGCTGAACCCCTCACAAGGGGAAATTACATGATGTTCTACTCATCATGCAATTATTTTAACCTATTGATTAAGAATATGCCTGCAGACTTTTTCTGGAAAAAATTATGGAAAACCCTTGTTTATGAATTCATCCATTACTTCCTTTACTCCCTGAAAAACGGCATTTTTATACTTTATCTAAAATCCAAATGGAGAGGTTTCTGCCAGATTCCGGTTATGCTGAAGAAAAGAAAAATAATTCAGTCGAAGAAGAAAGTGGATGCCCATATTCTCACCGATATGTGCAGACCGAGAAAAGCCGGCTATTACAACGAACTATTCGGAAGATTCTTCAGAAATGTTCAGAAAACAAAGAAAAGCTGAATTACAATTCCGCTAATTCTGCAAGAATTCCGATGAATAAATCGATCTCTTTTTTTGTATTGTATGGAGCAAAACTCACCCTGTGCACACCTTCCGGAGAAAGGCTGCAGGTAAAAGGCTGTGCACAATGAAAACCGCTTCTGATGGCTATTTTCGCCTGCTTATCAAGAACCACAGGTAGTTCACTGCAATCCCAGCCTTTCAGTGTGAATGGTATTATTGCGGATCTTTCATTGAAAAAGCTGGTTCCCTCTTCTACAAAGCCCGGTATTTTAAGCCCCGGTATCTTTGCCATTTCATAAACACAATATTCAAGAAGGCTTTTTTCATACTGCTGATAATCAAAACCAATATCCGACACAAACCCAAGGGCAGCTTCAAGCCCTGAAAATGCAGGTATATCAGGAGTTCCGGGTTCAAGTTTTTTTGGAACGGCTGCAGGCTCAAAACCATCCTGCCGGACCGAAGAAACTGTTCCCCCACCCCAGACAATAGGTTCCATTTTTTCAAGCAATCCGGTTTTTCCGTAAAGAATGCCTGAGCCGGGAGGAGCATAAATTTTGTGGCCCGACAGAGCAAGAAAATCCACACCGAGCTTCTTCACATTGATATCCACATGAGCCGCCGCCTGTGCAGCATCTGCAAGAAACAGCGCTCCGCACTCCCCTGCAGCTTCAGCCATCACCACAACCGGGTTTATAACTCCGCTGACATTTGAAACAATTGAAGAGGCAACTATGGCAGTGGTTCTGTCAAGCCTGTCGTAAAAATCGTTCAAATCAATTCTGCCTGCCTGATCCACACGGATAAATTCAGTGTAAAAGCCGCGCCTCTCAAGATTCATCCAAGGAATCATATTGGAATGATGCTCGGAAAACGGAATGAGAATCTTCTTCCGGCACCTGTCCCCAACAAGTACGGGCAGAGAAGCTGCCACCATATTTATGGCATAAGTGGTGTTGGGGGTAAAAACGATTTCTTCAGGCAATGCACCGATAAAAGCAGCTGCAGCAGTCCTCGCCGATTCGTATTTTTTTGTGGCAAGAAGGGAAGATTCGTAAAGCCCCCTGTTGATGTTGGCACAGAAATGATAATAATAATCTTCAACAGCCTTTATCACACACTCAGGCTTCAATGTTGTTGCAGCATTATCAAAATACACAGGAGCATCTGCATTACCAAGCATGGGAAATTCATGTCTGAATTTCTCGACATCCTGTGGTTCCGGTTTTTTATCGGATTTTATCATGTCCCCTGTTCCGGTTTTATATTTTTCACAAAAGCTTCAGCTTCATCAACATTCTTCACTTCTTCAAGCCCCACAGCTTTTGTCAGTTTTTCGATTACAGCGCCAATATCCTTATCGGGAAGTTCGGGAAGAAGCTCCTTAACCCTTTTGCCGTCGATAAGTTTTGGAGGAAAAGCAATTACATTCCTGCTGAAGTATAACCCCATCAGATAACAACTGAAATCATGATGTTTATCAATCATCTCCCTTGTAAGAGCTTCTCCCTGTCCGGCATCAACATCCGCCCATGACATAAGAAGAACTCCCGGAGCGGCATTTCCGAGATTTTTGAAAAAATCATAAGTTCTCGAACGCTGCCTCACAGGGTCTTTTTCAATGGGAATTCCCACAGGATTAAGATGATATTCGATCATTACCGCGCCAAACCTTATCTCCTTATTGGAAAGTTTGAATCTGTTGGCGATATCAAACCAGATATCCCTTCCCTCGGTATGGTGGCCTATATAAAGGAGCTGACCGTTCACATCAACCCTGCGGACCGCAGGCTTGCCTATATCATGCATCAATGTGGCAAATTTGAGATTTTCGAGTCTTGTCCTGTCTCCTGCCATTTTTTCGCCGATATAATCCCTTATCATGTCAGAATAAGGCATTGGGGCGAAGTTTTTTGCCACCTGTTCTTCAATGGATTCGAAAGCTACAAATGTATGTTCGAGCACATCATATTTATGAAACTGATTCTGGCTCATACCATCAAGTTCTTTAAGTTCAGGCAGTATGTTATCAAAAACTCCATCGGTGTAAAGTCTTCTAATAATCGGAGCGCTGTTTGTGCCTGCAAGAATTTTATAAAGCTCGTCCCGGATTCTTTCATAAGCTGCGTTTGGAAGCAGTTCTTTTTCTTCGGACATCCAGACAAGAGTATCCTTTTCAATATCAAAACCGAATTTTGAAGCCATACGGTAGGCACGGAGAATCCTGAGGGGATCATCGGTTATATTTTGTCTGGCAAGAGTCCTGACAAGTTTTTTTTCAATATCACCCATACCGTTTGCAGGGTCTTCCGCAGTCATAGTTTTTATATTTATAGCGATGGAATTCATGGCAAAATCCCGCATAAGCAGGTCCTGTTCGATGCTTCCCTTGAGGAGTGCAAAATCGAGCTGAATCTTTCCGCCCCGGGGCACAACTCTTGCGATGCCGAATTCCTGATCAAGGAGCACATAGGCAGAACCGGTTCTGTCTGCAACCTGACGGGCATAATCAAAGATCCTGTCGGAAACCGCAAAATCCCAGTCATTTATGGATCTGCCCATAACCAGATCCCTTGGGCTTCCGCCTACGAGATAAACTTCAACCTGCATTTCTTCAGCTATTATTGCAAGTGTATCATAATAAGGTATTTGTTTCTTAAGTTTTTCAGTATCAATCATTATTATTCTGCCAAATAAGGGAGTCTGTAAAAAACATCAGATTAATCTGATTCAATGAATTTTCCTGAATATAATTTCAGAACCAGAAAATCAGGGATATTTTACATCTCCGGTTTCATTTTACATTTATACAATTATCTGATTAGTCCGACATATCTTTCAGACAAGGCATAATGCCTGTGATTTAGTAATGCCAACTCGTATTCTCCGCCGGGTTCTCCTGTTTCTCAGAGAAGGAGGGTCAGAGGCAAAGCCCATGAATTAAGGTACAATTTATCTGATCGATCACTGGAATTATGTCCGTACGCCCAGCTCCCGGAGAAAACTTTTTGAAAAAAGTTTCCTCCGGACCTCCATCCCAAAACTTTTGGAATCAGGGACCGACCAGGGACCGTGGGAATTTGGGACCGTCAGAGGAGACTACGCTTTTTTGGAAAAACGAGTTTTCCTCCGAACCTCCTTGAAAAACAAGAGTATGGGACTGGGAATTGGAGTAAATTATTCTAACCCATCTTTACCACCAAAAACTCAAAAACCCAGTAGTCATGCCTGATTGAGCGATTTTGTATGGAGCTATGGGCACTACAGTTCTGTTTTTTTCATTCTCAGGGGTTTGGGGGGCAGGGATAGGGCTCGGTGGATTT
>JAJTBE010000187.1 GCA_021287065.1 Bacillota bacterium | reverse complement strand
TCACTGCTTGCAAATGAATGATTCTCGGGAAACAGGCGAAGATTTTGAGATTGAAAAACTTAAAAGTAACAATTATGACCTAATTTTGATGGATTATAAACTAGCTGACGATCACACTGGATATGAGGTTGCCTCTGCTATTCGCGAACACAAAATTTCAACTGATATTCTCTTTTACTCTTCAGATGTAGATAAAATGAGAAATGCGATTTTCAATCCATCTGCACCACTTGAAGGTATCTACTATAGTCCACGCAAAAATGAAGAGTTCGAATCAAAAGTTGAAATCGTAATAGACAAAATCGTAAGACGATCTGAAGATCTAATAAACCTCAGAGGTTTTGTTTTAGATAATTCATGTGATTTCGAAGTTCGTGTAAAGGAAATTCTCAACAAAGCATGGGAAAAGTTTGAAAAGATGGAAAAAGATGAATTGGAAAAGGAAGCAAAGAAAAGATTGAAAAATAAGGTAAAAAGTCATAAAAAAACTGTTGATAATCTAAATGAGAAAATTCATGTTTTTCCTCGTGCTGCAGAAATGGAATATTTTTTTGATCATCATGATCGTTTAATCCTTTTGACCAAAACCATTAAGATATTACAGAAGGAGCATAGTTTTCAACCACAGTCAAAACATCTTAAATTTACTGAAGAATATCAGGATAATATATTAAAATATCGTAATGCGTTAGGACATAAAAAAAGTTGTGATAACACTATTACCATTAAAGGTGAGTCTGTCACCATTGATGATGGATTTCATAAGAAAATGCGAAGAAGCCTTGCTGAGTATGATAAGCTAATTAAGGATATTGAAGAACACATCGAAAAAATGTGATAGCATTTGGTAAAAAGGGGATGTTTTTAGCTTGTAGCTCATTGTAAATTCCCCCTTCACCCCCTTCCCAACTCCTTAATTTTCTACTAAAATACGATCATTATGAAAATTATGCTTGTTGATCCTCCCCGTAAGTTTTGGGATATTTTTTTGTTTAATACTGCTTCCAACGGTCTTGCTTCTATTGCCGGTTATTTGCGTGCTTTGGGGTTTGATGTTGTTGTGGCTGATCTTTATGGTTATGCTTCTTCCTGGAAGGTTTTTGAGGAGGCGCTGCGTCGGGAGAAGCCTGATGTGGTGGGGGTTAGCTGCACTGTGGTGGCTACTTCTTATGATGCTTTGCATTGCGCAATGCTGGCGAAGATGGTTGATCCTTCCGTTGTTACTGTGGGGGGCGGGTTTATGTTTTCCGCTATTCCTGAGGATTTTGTATCGACGGGTTATTTTGATTATGCGGTTGCAGGCGAGGGGGAGGTTACCTTTGGGGAGCTTCTGAAGAGTCTGGACGAGGGGAAGGAGCCGGTGAGTGTTGCCGGGTTGGTTTATATAAGGGATGGAAGGCTGGTGCGGACGGGGCGCAGACAGCAGATTGAGGTTCTGGATTCGCTGCCGATGCCTGCGTGGGATTTGTTTCCTATGGAGCGTTATTCCATCAGGCCCATGGGGGGCAATATTGCTTTTGCCCTTACAAACTCAAGGGGCTGTGTCAACCATTGCGCTTTTTGCAGTGAGGCTCTGCTTTGGGAGTCGTGTTACAGGAGTTTTTCCGGGGAGCGTATCTGCGACAATCTGGAGATTCTGATTAAAAAATACGGCAAAACGGTATATGTTTTCGGCGACAACGATTTTCTCTACGACAGGCAGAGGCTTATCGATTTTTGCAGCGAGATGGAGAAGCGGCAGTTAAAAGCTTATTTCTGGATTGAGGCAAGTGTGAGATCCATTCTTGCCAACGGCGATCTTCTGCCCAGGCTCCGCCGGGTTGGAGGGTTCAACATCCAGATGGGGCTTGAGACGGTGGATCCAAAGGTTCTGGAAGTTTATCAGAAGCCTCAGGATTTGAAGCTGATGGAAAAAGCAATAAAGGTGGTCCGGAATGCGGGAATGTCCATCACCGGTCTGTTTATCTGGGGCGACTGGAACGACAGTCTGGAATCCCTGCGAAAAGGCGTAAAATTTATCAACGATCGCTGCGATTTCATCGCGCCTTCCATTATCAATCCTTTCCCCGGCACCGCATACCATGCGGTTTGCGAAAAAGAGGGAAGAATCAAGGAGAAAAACCTCTGGAAATACAACCAGCACCATGTTCTGATGGCAACAAAGGATATGTCCCCGGAAGAAGCGCAGGACGCATACGAAAACACAGCCTACACCCTGCCCACCCTGATTAATATGGCATATCAGGCTCTGTTCTCCCCATTCAAACCCGCAAGAACCTGGGCAATGGAATTCCTGATGCTCGACATCCGCTTCATAAACCCCAAAAACCGCCAACCCGGAGGCCAGAAGTTCGAAGACTACATAGAACAAACAGGCAGAAAAATGCCCGAATGGACATTCCCCTACCCCAAAACAAGCTGCCGGGAAAGCGTAAGCTTGCTGGAGATGAAGAAGCTGTAGAGAGGGAGGGGGAGATTGCATCAGGGGGGCATCCATCACATGTCCATCACATAAGGAAACCGGCATGGTTACTGGCGTTTCGCATCTTGTGGGTGAATTTTACCGAAGTGTTGTCACATAAGAAATGGGGTTGATATTTGTTAAGTGATTTCAGCTGACTTGCTTTTATAGGGATTCAAAGTTGAAAACCCATATAGCGTGGAGGTTCGAAACTGCATTCGACAGAGGAGAAATTGCCATAGATCCGGTTGTGGGACTTTTAATACTTATTAGCAAACAGATATATGATCTTAATACTACTAAATATCAAAACAGGTTGAAGCTTTATTTAATGGGCTGTTTTAGAAACGATACTACTAAATACTACTAAATATCAGTGTAACTAATAAAGTATGCAACCCATTGAGGAATAGGATTTTGCCATGGGTAGAAATAGTAAGCTGTAATACGGGGCTGCTTGCTACACTATACTCCTGTATCCTATTTTTGCTGAAGGGTCCTGATTTTATTTTCCATGTCCTCTATGGAGTTCTGTATATGTTTGCCAACGAACCTGCTTTCTTTTGCAATTTGGAGTGATTTTTTGTAATATTCAACCGCTTTCTTTTTATCACCTTTCTTCTCATAGTATTTTGCCATGCCGTAATTGGTTTGATATTGGTTTGGAAAACTGTCCAGAGCTTTTTTTATATCTTCTCCTGCTTTTTCTAATTTTCCCTGTTCAAGGTATGCCATACCTCTATTAAG
>JAJTBE010000185.1 GCA_021287065.1 Bacillota bacterium | reverse complement strand
TTCCTTCAGACAAAACTCCGCGGGAACGGAGTAAACTATTCCTGGCAAACCATCCGCACCCTGATGTCAAGCCAATGCCGCATAACCACCGGCATAACCACCCAATCGGGCAAACGTCTCCACATAAGACAAACCACCACCTCCGAAGATTTCCACAAACAAATCCACCGAGCCCTATCCCTGCCCCCCAAACCCCTGAGAATGAAAAAAACAGAACTGTAGTGCCCATAGCTCCATACAAAATCGCTCAATCAGGCATGACTACTGGGTTTTTGAGTTTTTGGTGGTAAAGATGGGCTAAAGCTTAACATGCAAATATTGCTTCCGGTTTTTACTTTATCAGGAATTTCCGGGATCTTATTCCCTCTGAGCAGCAAAAATCTGAGGGTTTTTACCTTTGCAAGCTTCTCAGGCACTGATTCGATCATGTTAAATTCAAAATCCAGACTTTCCAGACTTTGGCTTTTGCTCAATTCCTGCGGAATTTCCCTTATCCGGTTGTTATTTGTGTTAAAATGGGTCAGTTCTGGCATTTTTGCGATTTCATGGGGTATTTTTTCTATTTTATTGAATGATAAATCAATTTCTCTCATGGATGTAATTCCCAACAAAGCTTCAGGCATTTCCGACAGGCAGTTGTCAGAAAGAAAAATGGCGCCAAAGCTCATTTCTCCTATTTCCGGAGGAAGGTTTTTTATGTAATTGCCGTCCAGAGACAGAACTTCAAGCTTGTTCAGGTTTTTAAGCGCTGCAGGAATATGCTCGATTCCGTTTTTGTCGGCATTAAGGTTCTCAAGGGATTCCAGTTCGCCGATTTCATCAGGGAAAAAATGAATCCGGTTTCCTTCAATATCAAGTTTCTTCAGCTTCTTCAATTTACTGATTTCAGGGGGGATTGAAGTCAGACTGTTGTAAGATAAGTCAAGTTCTTCCAGCTTCTCAAGCTCGCAGATGCCTTTTGGAAACATGATTAATCCCGTATTGTGGATCGTCAGTTTTTGCAGATTCTTCAGTTTTGCTATTTCATCAGGTATTCTGAAAAAAGAATTACCCCTGATAATAAGTTCTTTCAGATTTTCCAGATTAAAAACTTCCGGCTGGATGGAAGTAAGTCTGTTGTATGAAATATTCAGGGATTCAAGACTCTTCAGCTTTCCTGCTTCAGGGGGGATGGATTTTATATAAATTCCGCTTATATCAAGATTTTTTATGTTTTTCAGGTTGCCTGTTTCTGAAGGCAGATCTATTATTTCCGGTTCTTTGCGGGCTAATATTTTTGCCATTAATGCGTTTACAGCATCTCTGTCTCCGGACATTAAAACTTCCAGAGGCGGATGTTCAATTGGATATGGCAGAAGCTCATTTAAAACAAGTTCTTCAGCATCGATATTATTTTCAATAATCTGCCTGATTCTGTCCATTTTGAAAAACCTGATTTCATGTTGTTTTTTACTATATTAATTTATAATCAATTTTAACTAAATCTTCTCCACACCAACAGCACGGGTGTATGTAAAAATTGCGATCAGCATAAGGGACATAAGGATGAAAGATAAAGCTGAGCCGAAGGGCCAGTCGAAGTATTCAAGATATTGGGATTGAATGAGATTGCCCATCATCATTGTGTCCGGACCACCGAGAATATCCGCAGCTACAAAATCTCCCACCGCCGGAATAAATGTGAGAAGGGACCCTGCGATAACACCGGGCAGACTCAGTGGGAAAACAATCTTAAAAAATGCATTTACCGGAGAAGCTCCAAGATCCAGTGAAGCTTCGATCAGTCTTTTGTCAAGCTTTTCAAGCGCCACATACAACGGTAGGGTCATAAATGGCAAAAATCCGTAAGTAAGCCCAAGAACAACTGCAAAAGGTGTATTCAGAAATCTAATCGGTTCGTGTATCAGATGCATATTCATCAGAAGCGAATTAACGATGCCTTCGGACCGCAGGATGACAATCCATGCATAGGCTCTGATAAGGTATGATGTCCAGAAGGGCAGCATAATAAGCAGCAGATAGATATTTTTCCGCTTTCCGCCATACATTGCCACATAATAGGCAAGGGGATAACCGAGGGCAAAACAGAATATTGTTGTCAGAAGTGCAAAAGTGATGGTTCTCAGAAAAACGGGAAGATATTTGGAAGAAAAGACTTTCTGATAATTAGCCCAGGTAAATGTCTTTTCTATACTGAAATCGGCTCCAAGGGGATGAACGCTCTTCTCAAAAACCGAAAACATCGGCGTAATCAGAAAAACTACAAGAATAACCGCCAGCGGCAGCAGCATCAGGGCTGCCTGAAGCGATTGGTTGTCTGATACTTTTTTTACTATCTTGTTTATGATGGTCATGATTTACCCAGTTTTATATCTTCCCAGATTTTGTTCCAGTATTTCTCTTCATCACCAATATCGGTGTTGAAATAAAGCCTGTCCAGAGTCTTTTCAGGAGGATATATCCTTTTATCATTAACAATCTCAGGCTTCGTTTTGCCGATATAGTCAAAAGCTGCCTTGTTGGGTGTTGCGTAGCCCACATGAGTTGCCAGCTCCGCTCCGACCTCAGGCTTCAGAATATAATCCATAAAAAGCCTGGCGCTGTCGGGGTGTGGGGAGCCTGTAGGTATTGCCATACAGTCAACCCAGATGATGGAGCCTTCTTCAGGGATAATGTAATCAATATCGGGATTTTCCCGCATCGCCTGAATTACATCACCGCTCCAGCCCTGCGCAAGCCAGAGTTCGTTTGAAGCAAGCTCGTCAATATATGTGTCCGCCGTATATTTTTTCAGCAGGGGCCTCTGCTCCAGAAGCTTCATCTGAGCTTCCCTGAGTTCCTTTTTGTCTGTGCTGTTGGGATTGTATCCCAGCATAATAAGTGTGGCGCCGATAGCTTCCCTTTTTTCATCCAGCATGGAAATTTTCCCTTTGTATTTGGGGTTCCATAGGTCTTTCCAAGAACTGACAGGCTCCGTAACATACTTTTTGTTGAATGCAATAACGGTGCTTCCCCAGAGATAGGGGATTGAATATTTAAGCCCCGGATCATAAGGGGGACTGCTGAACCGGCTCATCAGATTGGCCACATTGGGTATCTTTTCCTTTTCTACGGGAATAAGAAGATTCTGTCTGATGAACCTCCTTAGTATCAAATCTGTGGCAACAATCAGATCATACCCTGTAACACCGATTTTGATTTTTGCGTAAAGAATATCCTGTTTCGAATAATAATCGCAGTTTACCCTGAAATTGTAGTCTTTTTCAAACCGGGGGATAGTTTCTTTTCCTATATAATCGGAATAGTTGTAAAAATTGAGAATATTTTTACCGGCAGTGCTTCCTGAACAACCTGAACCAAGAGCAGCAAGACTAACCACTGCCCCGGATCCAATAAGCGCTTTCAAAAAATTCCTTCGGTTTATAGTTCTATCCATCCTGTATAAAAAAAACTTTTCAGATTATTAAATAAATATAGATTTCATCCTGCAAATGGTTGAAAATCTTCTTTTCTAATCATCCTGAAATATGATTTATTCCAATCATGCAGGGTAACTTTTTGTTTTGAAGAATCTGCGCTTCTGATGCCTTACTAAACAAGGAGGAACAATGTCAAAAATACTTATCGTCTCAGTGGGTGGATCCTGTAGTCCTGTGGTTACCGCCATTGAAAAAATCAAACCGGAACGAATCGTGTTTTTCTGTTCGGGCGGAAAAAATTCGTCGGTAACTCAGGTTATGGGTGAGGGAAAACCCTGTGTAACAGGCAGAGGCGATGATATTGAGAAACTTCCGAATATTCTTGTTCAGACAGGCTGGGAGGATAAATTTGACAAGGAAAATGACCTCCTTATAGTCAGCAACCCCGACAACCTGCGGGATTGTTACAATGTGCTTGAGGAATTTGTTTTTAACAGAATTCTCGAAGATGAAAATGCCGAACTCATTGCGGATTATACCGGAGGCACAAAAACCATGTCCGCAGCCCTTGCCACTGTAGCTGTTGACTTCAATTTCAGCGGGCTTTTCGTTACAACAGCCCTCAGGGATAATCTCTCAAAGATTACAGTGGGACAGGTTCCGAGAAGGGTAGGGGTTGATTCGCTCCATCACAAAAGAAGAGCCACCCAGATGCTTCCGGTTATGATTAAGCAATACTATTTCAGCGCAGCAGTCAGGCTTATGGAAAACATCCTCTTCGAATGCGATCTCCCCGGAGATTCTGTGGATGAACTGGATATGTATCTTAATTTCTGTATGGGGTTTGAAGCCTGGGACAGGTTCGACCACAGAAAAGCCCTCGAGCACCTGAAACCTCTTGCAGGCACAAAAGCAGTCAGGGAGTCATTCCTCTTTCTTAAAAAAGTAATAAACAGCCGGTTTATCATTGATGAAGAATATGGCAAAGAAGGCGGTATGCCGGGGCATAAATACGAAGTGATCGAAGATCTCCTCCTCAACGCCAAAAGACGGGCTTTTCAGGGCAGATATGACGACGCTGTGGGCAGAGTTTACCGTGCCATGGAACTTCTCGCCCAGCTCAGATTAAAACTAAACTATAACATAATCACAGGAAATGTGGATTTGAATAATCCCAGCATAACAGACACATTAAGGGAAAAACTTGAGAAGAAGAAAAACGACAGGGGAATAGTCCAGATCGCCCTTCGCCAGAGTTATGAACTCCTTTACGAATTGGGAGATCCCGTAGGCAAAGATTACGCCGAACATAATAATAAACTAATGGATTCGCTGAAACTACGAAACGATTCTCTGTTCGCACACGGATTCAACCCCCTGAGCGAAGCTGATTACAAAAAAATAGAAAATTCAGTATGCAGATTTATTGAAAGAAATATCGAAATGATAACAGGCTCAGGTAAAAAACCGGAACAATTCCCAATCTACCTGAAAGATTTGTGGGTAAAATGAGATTGTGTAAAACTATGATTTTCACAGCTCAAATCTCATTTTAACATTGAATATGGTTGTTTCCCGCCTGAAAAAGTACAAAAAAAATGAGGGAAACCTGCTTTATTAATACCAGACTTAATATAAAGTGCGTTATGATAAAAGCTTCCCTCTTATACCAGGGTTTTGGTGAAGGGGGAAAGATTCCTCTTTCCGGACAAAAATAAATGATTAAGAATAAAACATGTGAGTAGTTCTTACTCACAGTAGAATTATGCCACTTATTCCCTAATTCTCTATGGGTCAAAAGAACTATCTTTGATCTGCCGGAAGAATTATTAACATACAAATTTCATTCATAGAAGGGCAATTGGGATTTTCATAGAATAAAAACGCTGATTATAGGAGTGCCTTTTTCGGCAATCCTGATTGTATTGATCACAGAATCCAACCGGAGGTCGCAAATGGCTGAAGAAGCTCTTGGAATGATAGAAACTATAGGATTTGTCGGCGCTGTGGAAGCATCCGATGCAATGGTTAAAGCTGCCAGTGTTTATCACGTAGGCTATGAATCAATCGGAAGCGGAATGGTTTCCGTTCACTGCCGCGGAGATGTGGGCGCAGTTAAAGCTGCTGTGGAAGCAGGAGCTGCTGCTGCAAGAAGAATCGAACAGCTGGTTGCTGTGCATGTAATCCCCCGTCCCTGGGAAGATACGGAGGAAGTAGTGCCGGCGCCCGGAAAACCCCAGAAAAGCTCCGGCACCATGGAACCGTGGAAACCTGAAGAATAAATTATTGCCAGGATTCTTTCAAAGCCGCCGTGCTATTGGTCAGGCCTTTCTCCTGCAGATAACGGTTGACGGAAATGGCGGCTTTTCCACCTTCCCCTGCTGCGACTACTATCTGCTTTTCAGGCACATCGGTTACATCACCGGCAGCAAAAAAGCCCGGCAACGATGTGGAATTGTCGCAGTTTACGGGTATCTCGCCATAATCATTCAACTCCAGCAAGCCCTTTACAGGGAGTGTGTTTGGAGTTAATCCTATTTCCAGAAAAACCCCGTCCGTTTTAAGATCCATCATATCGGAATTATCCGCCTTAACCATTCTCAATCCGTTTAGTTTTGATGTACCTGTGAATTCAACAACAACCCAGCCGGGGTAAATTTTTACTTTTTTCGAATTCCTGAGCTGCTCCAGCAAAACAGGATCCCCTGTGAATTCTTCCCTGCGGTGGATTAAAAACACCTGTCTTGCGTATGAAAGAAGGTCTCTGACCGCTGTCAAAGCTGAATTTCCGCCGCCTACCACCGCTACTGTTTTATCTTTGTAAAGAGGTGCGTCGCATGTGGCACAGAAGGCGATTCCCTTGCCGATAAGGTGGTTTTCCCCGGGAACACCAAGGCGTTTGTATTCCTTGCCTGCTGTGTAAATTACCGATTTTCCCCTGAATTGGGTTCCTTTTTCCATTTGAGCAAGATACAGGCTGTCCTCATGTTTTATTTCAGTAACTAATTCTCCAAGATACATCGAAATAGGATACATTTCCGCATGCGCTCTGAATCTTTCGATCATTTCCCTTCCGTCGATAGAGGGAAAACCGAGGTAGTTTTCGATGCTTGCGGTGTAATAAATCTGTCCGCCGATGGATTTTGAAACAAGCAGGACATCCAGATTTTTTCTTGCGGCATAAACTGCTGCCGATAATGCTGCGGGACCGCCGCCTACGATTATGGTTTCGTAAATATGTTCAGGATCAGCTTTTTTTACTTTTCTGTTTGGGTCAGAATCTCTGATTGATTCCTCAAGCCTCTGGTATTCTTCGGGATTAACGGATTTGAGTATTTCTATGAAGAGCATTTCCGGCGGGACAGCGCCTTCCACGGAAAAATCCTCGTTAATAATTGTTTTTGGCACTCCCTGAACCTGATATTTTTGTGAAACTGTGGGAAAACCGGACAATTCGATCATATCGCCTCTGATATTTGGGTTTTCCATGGCAAACTGATGTGCAGTATGAACAGCTTTGGGGCAATATGGGCAGGTTGCCGTAACCATAACCTGAAGGTGAACCGGATCTGTGATGCTTCTTACAAGCTGCCTCAGCTCCTGGGGCAAGCCTGAATCTCTTTGGGAAACCATAGTAATTGCTTCAAGAAGGCTTTGAAACTCATAACCTGTGGTCAGACCGAAAAGTCTTATGCCGTAGTCCTCATCCCCTTCGATAACAAGAGCCGGTATTTTATTGATTCCGTATTCTGAAGCTTTATCGCGGTGCTTAACCAAATCAAACACTTCAAGTCTGAGCTTTGGCGAAAGGGGAATCAACTCATCCAGAAGTTTTTTCTGATGCGCGCAAAGGGGGCATTCCCTTTCCTGTGTGAAAAATTTCAGATTAACCGGATGCGGTAAGGTGCTTAAAAAATTCCGGATTTCTTTTCTTGTTGAATCATCCATAACAGATCCCATTAATAATCCCTCCATAAATGAATATAGTAAGTTAATTGCATTAGGGCTTATTTTTCCCTTTATCCCATACATAACAAGGTTGGGTCCGAAATTGTTCCTTTTTTTCTTTGCTTATCCGCGTGTTTTTCAGTGGAGTGTTTTTTTATTAATGGAGTTTGTTTCTGAAATACAGAGCCGTTCATGTAGGATTTTTTGCCTGAATATAACATCATGTTAAAGTAGTCATTATTTAAAAAATTTAATTGTAAGGAGTGTCATTAGATGAAACAGATACCGATATTTCTGTCTTTTTTAAGTCTGATTCTAATCGCCGGATTATTTGCAGGGTGTGGAGATAACAGGGTATCTGCCGCAGATAATTCAGCTCCTGATTATTCGCAGACTCAGTATTGGTTGGCCACGCCTTCTCCCACAAGCAAGCCGGTTGATGTATTTTATGTTTATCCGACTGAATATACCAAAATCAATACAAATGACCCAACAATATGTGAAATTAATAATGCTTCAATGGTAAAAGGAGCTAACCAGGCATTTCAGAGACAGGCAACAGCTTTTGAATCGGTTGGAAACATTTATGCGCCGTATTACAGACAGGCTTCCACCGCAGTATTATCTTTGCCTCAGTCAGAACAGACTGCTATTGTAGGCGGCATTCCCAAATCAGATGTGTTTGCAGCATTTGATTATTATATAAAGAATTACAATAACGGACGCCCGTTTATTCTGGTAGGACATTCTCAGGGATCAAACATTCTGATATTTTTACTGTCGGAATATATGAAACAGAATCCCGATGTTTACAAAAGAATGGTTGCCGCATATGTTATCGGATATTCGGTTACAACTGATTATCTTGCTGAAAATCCTCATCTCAAATTTGCTGAAGGTGCTGATGATACCGGTGTAATTATTTCTTACAATACCGAATCTCCTGATTTTACCGGAAATAATCCTGTGGTATTAGCCGGAGCACAGGTGATTAACCCAATAACCTGGACAAGAGACGAAACACCGGCAACTGCTGCACAAAGCCTCGGATCACTTACCTTAACTGGTTATGGTACTGTAAGGCTGGATTCTCTTCCCGTAATGAACTTCGCAGACGCTCAAATCAATAAGGAAAAAGGAGTTATCGTCTGCAGCAGTGTTACTCCCGAAATTTTAGCTCCCGGAAATCAGTTGATTGCAACAGGATTTTATCATCCCTTCGATTATCCGTTGTATTACTACAACATTAAGGAAAATGCAGCTGTCAGAACCAAAAATTTCCTTGCCAAACAAAAGAAATAGGAATTTTTGAGTTTTGTATTATTTGTAAAGAAAACAATTCCGGAGAGTATTAACGGTGTTTATCATAATATCTGCTGCAGGCAGACTTGCAATAGCTGCAGGCATGCAGATATTATGTCCGGAATTTGGTGTTATTCCTGAACTCAGATACACACATTTTTAGTCGGGGGATTCATGAAAAGAAAGCTGAAATTATACGGCTTATTATTTCTGATTATATTTCTTACCGTTTTTGCCTTTGTCATCCACAAAGCTATTATAGATTATAAAACCGAAGGTTTAAAATCTGATCAGTGTCTTATCAAATCAGGAGCTGATCCTGAGCAGGAACCTGACAGAATTGATATTGATGCTGTTGTCCAGTCTATAGACCCGGTTAAAGGTGAAGTAACTGTTTTACTCAATTTTGATTTTCAGGGATGTCTTGTTGACAGTGCGGAACGCCTGACTACTGATGTTATTATTGCCACAGGGGGCTATCAAAGCGTTATCAAAATGCGAAAAGGAGACTGGGTTAATTCTATGCCGGTAACCCTTAGCCTTTTCAATGGAAATGTATCTGATTATCCTTTTGATATGCATTATTGCAAACTTGATCTTTTTGCTTACACTCATATTAATAAAACCGGTGAAAAAATGGATTTTATTCCCATAACCCTTAATCTGAGGGGATATGTATCCGGTTTTCTGATTGATGCAAGAGAAATTACCGTACCTGCTGATTCAAAGGATATATTTACTTCAACAGTCCTTACCGTTACCCGATCCAAAACAACAAAAGCTGTCGCCGTATTTATTATGGTGATGTTCTGGGTAATGTCTCTTGCAGTTTTTTCCGTTACTCTGGGGGTTGTTTTCTTTAATAAGAAACTTGAATTTGCAAAATTCTCCTGGATGGCGGCAATGCTTTTCGCTTTCTTCAGCTTCAGAACCGCTGCCCCCGGCGTCCCCCCGATAGGCTGTTATTTCGACTTCATCTCATTTTTCTGGGCATTATCCCTTCTTGCTATTAGCATAGTAATTCTTGTAATAACCTGGTTTTTAAGAAAGAATGAAGACTGAGGGAATCGGATATGAGGGAATGAAGCCTGATGGAATGAAGGTTTATTGGTGGATGAGTATTGGTGGGAATAAATACTCATTGGATGGATTTTGATTGAAGTGAATGCTGATGGAATGCATTCTGGTTGAGTGTACGTTGATGGAAATGAATGCTGATGGAGTGAAGAATGATGGACTGAAGACTGGTGGAATAAAGATTGATTCAATGGATATGATGTAAATAAATTCTGATGGGATGAATTCTGATAAAAGTGAATAGTGATGGAAATGATTGGTTAAGAGTCTCAGGATTAAGGAATAGCATATGTAAAATAAATCATGTCATAAAGAGCAGGGGAGAAATCTGACCTGAAAAAATCCTTGATTTCTATAAAAAACATGCAAACCTGAATATCAAATCCCCCGAAAACACATCAACAAAACTCCATCGACTGCCGGATCGCAGGCGCCCCCACCTGTCCCCCGGGTTCCAAAACCACCCGCCAACCGCCAGCAACCCCAATAACCACAGGCTCCGCCAACGAACGTAGGAGGGCTTTGTAAGCCCGACGCGGACCCGCAGGTCCGCCCCCAATGCAGACAAAAACCTCAAGTCCCACACAAGCACGGCAACACCTCGCCAACAAATGCCGGATCGCAGGCGTCCCCGCCTGTCCCCCGGGTCCCGTAAAAAAATCGCCAACCGCCAGCAAATCCAATAACCACAGGCTCCGCCAACGATTGTAGGAGGGCTTTGTAAGCCCGACGCGGACCCGCAGGTCCGCCCCCAATGCAGACAAAAACCTCAAGTCCCACACAAGCACGGCAACCCCTCGCCAACAAATGCCGGATCGCAGGCGTCCCCGCCTGTCCCCAGGGTCCCAAAACCACCCGCCAACCGCCAGCAAACCTCATAACCATAGGCTTCGCCAATGAACGTATGACAAATTCCCCAACAGCGAAACCAACTCTCATGTCCGCACACGACCCAAAACAAAATCACCGCAAAACATAGCAAACCCTGCTATTAGCCCAATATCTGCATTAAAAGACACACGGACAATACAAGACTGTGAACCGGTGGGACAGGCGAGACGCCTGCGATCCGGCAGTGTTGGCGTTTTGCTGCTATTATAAGGTTTGCAGGTGTTTTGAGTCTGGTGGAGAGCGAATACATTTAAATCGCTCACAATACCCATAAATAAATGTAAGAATTAATCTGATCGCTCACGAGAATTATAATCATTCGCCCAGCTTCCAGAGAAAACTTTTTGAAAAAAAGTTTCCTCCGGACCTCCATCCCAAAACTTTTGGAATTAGGGACCGACCAGGGGGAATTGGGGAGCCGGAGGACCTTGGGGGTTAGGGACCGTCAGAGGGAACCACGCTTTTTTGGAAAAGCGAGGTTACCCTCCGAACCTCCCTCCTTGAAAAACAGGAGTATTCGGCTTGGGGTTTGAGTGATTATTTTCAAATCATTGAAATATAACCCAGGAGCAGGCAGCGCCTGCGATTCGGGGAATTTACGGTTATTTCAGCGCCGAGGGGGTTTGGGGGATTCTTCCCCCGTTTGCCAACCTTTTTGAAAACTGCGTAGCAGATTTCAAAAAAGTATGAGTTAAAAAAAACAATGAAAATCGATATGCAGAAAGCAGAATAAAAGAGAGCAGAAAAATGATGCACTGAAAATTTTTTGCCGGAAGGGTTTGGAAATCGGAGCAATATTTCTAATTAACATGAATCTCACCTTCATGCAAATAAGATCCCGCATATTCCCCCTATACGCACTGCAATAAACTGCTATATATTTCAACAAATCCATCAGGATTAGAATAAAGGACAGGTTTTTTATTCTGCTGGGAGAATTCCCGTTGTATAAATAATTGATACCGGAAAGATTTTCATAGATGAAAAAAAGACTGAAAAACATAATTGCAAAATATCCCCGCTTTTACATATTTCTTGCCCTCTGTCTCCTTGGAGCTATTGGGCTTACCATTTTTCTTCAGTTCAATGAACTTGCTTTTCCCCTTGCAGGCATTAGTTTTGTAGTCAACAGGGATCAGGCAGAAAAAGTAGCGGAAAAATATCTCGGAGGTATGGGATATAACACCGCCGGATATGAAAGCAGCGTTATTTTCGGATATGACAATGATGCCAAGGAATTCCTTGAGAAGAAGCTTCCGCAGGATGAAGCTGTAAAAATGATGAACGGCAAAATTCCGGTCTGGCGCTGGCAGGTTAGATTCTTTAAATATTTTAAACAGGAAGAATACTCTGTCTATGTTGAACCCACAGGAAAGATTACCGGTTTCGAAAGAACAGTCTCCGATGATATGAAAAGCGAAGACCCCGGGAGAGAACAGGGCAAACTTAAAGCTCTGGCATTCCTCGGCGCTCATGGGGTGGAAACAAGAAAACTTGATCTAATCGATCAGGGCGGAAAACCCCTTTCAGGCAGAACAGACAGATACTATACCTTCAAAGAGCGAGGCTTCGACATTTTCGGAGCGCATCTTTACTACAATGTAAAATATCAGGGGCAACGTCCCGGTTCTTATAAAACCTATCTGCACATTCCCGAAAAAGAAAAGCTTCTCTGGGCTGCTGAAGGAAAAAAAGGCGATTTACTTGTTCTGATAGCTAATCTCCTTGTTATTCTTCTTCTGATAGGCACCATAATCTATCTTCAGAAAACAAGAGTAGGTTTCAGATGGAAATTCGCAGCTGTTGCCGCAGGTCTGCTTGGTGTTGTAACTCTTCTCGAGCAGATCAATACAATCGCCCTTGCTAAATCAGGTTATGTTACAAACCTTGATAAAGGCAGCTTCTGGACGGGAATCTGGCTCGGAATTCTGATTGCAGTCGTCCTCTACACAGTGGTTGCGTTCTTCTCTGCAAGTCTTGGTATTTCAATGGCTCAGAACACACCCGGTAAAGAGAGGCCTCTTCTTGTTCTCGGAGGCAGAAGAATTCCCGCCAATATATTTGTAGGATATCTTACAGCTTTTATCGTTATGGGCTATGATGTGGTTTTCTATCTGGGAGGAAAAAAACTCCTCGGTGTATGGACACCTCTTGATATACCTTATGATAATATCCTCAGCACACCGCTTCCCTGGGTTAATGCTCTGTTTGTGGGATTTTCCGCTGCTGTGCTTGAAGAATTGATATTCAGAATGTGTTCAATCACATTCCTTAAAAAATGGACCGGCAATACCGCTCTCGCTTTAGTGATTCCTGCAGTTCTCTGGGCGATGCTTCATTGCAACTATCCTCAGGAACCCTTCTATATCAGAGCTGTGGAACTTACATTTGTAGGTATCTTCCTCGGCTGGATCTATATGCGTTTCGGAATTCTTGCCACAATCGTTTCACATTATTGTCTTAATGCGACTTATGGCAGCGCACTGCTTATTAAATCAGGCAATCCTTATCTTGTAATGTCCGGGTTTATCACAATCGGACTGATGCTTATCCCTGCCATTGTTGCCATTGCAGCGGGAAAGAAACTCAGGAATTATGAAGCTAAAGCTTTAAGGGAAATTGAAGAGGAAAAATTTCAACAATCATTGATTCCAGCTTCGGAAAATGTCTCTTTCTCAGGGATAACTTCGTCTTCTTCCTCAGAGGGTATCGCTGTAACAAGAGAAGTCCCCGTTTTATCATTTTCAAAGGTTAAAAAGATCGCATTGGGGGCAATCGCTTTTGTTTCAATACTCCTGATTCTCTTTCTGAAACCGCCTGTCTTAGGGGGAGATATAAAATTCAGCGTGGATCAGTTTAAAGCTGCGCAGATTGCAAGGGAATTCCTTCAGTCAAAAGGTGTGAATCTTACAGGTGCATCTCTCGGTATTTTCAGTCAGGAATACCCTTCACCACAGGAAACCCGATACCTGTGCCGCGAACTGGGATTTAAACAGGCGGGCAAACATATCGCTAAGTATATGCCGCGGGTCCTTTGGGTTGCAGATGTAAACTACAGTGGGAAAAAGGAATCTTACAGAGTTTTTATTTATCCTGACGGAAGAGTGTTTACATGGTTTCACAGAATAGCCGATGAAGCTGGAAATGCTAAGCTTCCCAATGCTAAAGCCAGGGAGCTTGCTTCTGCATATCTTAAGGAATTCACCGGCGAGTTTGAATACAGCGATTTTCAGCAAAAAGGCTTCCCTTCGAGAAATGATTATGATTTCATCTATAAGGAAAGCACCGGGGATATCTCAAAAGCAAAACTGATGGCTTCCGTTAAGGTTCAGGGGAACGAAGCCCTCGGATTCCGCAAATATTTCGAGCTTCCCGATTCTTTTAAAAGAAAATGGACGGAAGAGAACTTCCGTGAAACCCTCAGTCAGGCTTTCCTGATTATTTTCGCAGGTGCGCTGTTTATATGGTCCCTTGTCTATTCCCTAAAACGGAAGATGCAGGGCGAAATGGATATTAAATATGGCCTCACAATTGCCGTTGTTGTAGCAGCAGCTACGCTTGCCGGCAAAATCAACAACTTCGGCGAAATCTGGACTGATATGGCTTTCAGCGAAGTTTTTTCAAGGGCGGTCATTATGTGGGCGCTCCAGTCTGTTCTTATGGCTTTCACTCTCGGTATGCTCTCATTTTATATGTTCAGTATTATTGAATCGCTATTCAGGGAATTACATCCCGAATGCCCGTATCTCAAGCCCTGGACTTCCTGGGAATTAAAAGCCGGCTGGAAATCACCCAATGTAAGATGGGGTTTTGTTCTTGCCCTCGGTTTAACTCTGGTTACGTCAATTCCGTTATATGCAATGATCCCTGATGATAAAATCCTGACATGGTTCAGAGATTATTCGCTCTGGAGGCAGATGCCTTCCGGTGTTCCTCTTCTGCCCTTTGCAGACTATATATGCAAAGCTTTCTCAGGTGGAATAGTCTCTGTAGGCGTTATCCTTTTTGTATTTCTCTCCCTCAGAAAAATACTGCGGAAAGAGATTTTTGTAATCCCCGCAGTTGTGGCTCTTGTAGTTGTTTACACACTGTCTCAGGTTCAACCCAGTGGAATGTCGGTTGTTCCTGCCGCTATTCTGATTAATCTTGTGAGAACAGCACTGATTTGGCTCTTCGTCAGGTATTTTATCAGGACAAACCTTGCCGCTTATTTGTGGCTGCCGGTTCTTCTTGCGATTCCTGCCGGAGCAATGATTCTGATAAAAGCCGGAACTGTATTCTATCTGATAAACGGGATCGCTTTGCTCCTTGCTGTTCCTGTTCTTCCCATGATTTTCCCTCTTGCCGGCAGATTGCTTAACCGCAGAAAAGTTGAAAAGGCTGTAGCTGATGAACCACCCCGGTTTGATTTACCGGACAACACAGAAGACGTTACACCTGAGCCGCCTGCTGCCGGTTCAGAAGACATTGGCTTACTGCAAAAAAATCAGGATTGATAATGGTTCCCGGATGTTTTTTTGCAGGATTTTGCAGGTTTCCCTAAAATATTTTCATACCTTGGTTAATTATGTAATTTTGCCGGAGGCATTTGTTTATCTGCAATTGCAGATCTGCAGCGTGTCGTCCTGAATGAAGCGAAGAGGCTTAACCGGACTCCGTCTTCACTTCTTTCAGAATGACATCTGGCATTTGCCCTGGTATAACACAAATAAAAAAAATGGAGGCTTCTGATGAGCAATATCGTTTTTGGAACCGATGGATGGAGAGCTGTAATGTGTGAAGATTTCACATTCGGCAATGTGGAAATTGTGGTCCAGGGTATTTGCGATTATATTATCGAAAAAGGGATATCAGACAGAGGTCTGGTTATAGGCCACGACACCCGGTTCTTCTCGGATCGTTTTGCACAGAGAGCTGCTGCAGTGTGCTGCGCCAACGGTATAAAAGTATTTATGCCCGAAAAGGATATGCCCACACCTGTTACGGCATTTTCAATTCTCAGTAAAGGCACCGCCGGCGCTCTTATGTTTACCGCAAGCCACAATCCGCCGGAATACAACGGTATTAAATACATACCGGAAGATGCCGCCCCTGCACTTCCTGATGTAACTAAAAAGATCGAAGAACATATCGGAAAAATTCTTGAATCAGGCGGAGTAAAAAAACTCTCAGTCGATGAACTGAAAGAATCCCCCCTTGTAAAGAAATTTGACCCTGTGGAACCTTATATGAAACAGGTCAAAAAGATTCTTGATCTCAATGCCATAGCAAAAAGCAAACTCAAAGTGATCTATGATCCTATGTTTGCCACAGGCAGAAATTATGTCCCCCTTCTTCTTGAAATCATTACTGATTTCACAATGATGCATTCCAATGTGGATCCTTATTTTGGCGGAACAATGCCTGAGCCTAAAGCGGAGCTTCTCGGCGAACTTATTAAAGAAGTTGCCTGTTCTGATGCGGATCTGGGTCTTGCCAACGACGGCGATGCCGATCGCTTCGGTATTGTGGATTCAAACGGTGCATTTATCAATCCCAATCAGGTTATGGTTCTGCTTTATATGCACCTTATCAAAAACCGGGGGCTTACAGGCGGTGTTGCAAGAACAGTAGCCACAACACACCAGCTCGACAGAATAGCTGCCCATTACGGATTCCCCGTAGTTGAAACCCCTGTGGGCTTCAAATATATCGGCAGCGAACTTCAGAAAGAAAATATCATCATCGGCGGCGAAGAAAGCGGCGGATTGTCTATTATAGGCCATATTCCGGAAAAAGACGGCATTCTTGCTGTTGCCCTTATGACAGAAATCAGAGCGGTTGAAGGAAAGTCATTCACCGAACTTCTGCAGGAAATCTCCGAAAAATTCGGCGCCTCATACACCAAACGACTCGATTTTCACTGTCCTGAAGAGCATAAAAAACGGTTCTTCGAAAATATAAAACAGGAACCGCCCAAAGAATTCAGCGGATTCAAGGTAGAAAAATTCGTCGATATCGATGGAATCAAACTTTACCTCGAAGACGGAAGCTGGGTGCTTTTCAGACCTTCAGGAACTGAGCCTCTCGTAAGAATCTATATGGAAGCTCAGGCTAAAGAACATCTGAAGAATCTTGCAGATGCAGCATCAGAATTTTTCTGGCGTGATTCGGCCAAATAATAGTTTTGGTTGCAATGAACACCAAAATGTATTATACTTCGACTAACAATTTATAAGGGCTAAAAAATGGTTTTGCATGAGACAAAAGCAGAGCAGAGCTTTCTGCCGGGCTGCCTGATATTTATGTTCAGCGGCGCCCTGCTTGGCGGTTTATTCGGAAAATTTGTAATATCCCGCTTTCTGCAGGCCATGCCCGAACCTGACGGCATAGGAATATTCACCGGAGTTGCAACGGGAGTTATTATGGGAGTTGTAGCCGGGTGGATTTGGAATCTGTTTGTCGCCAGGCGTGAGAGGGAAGAGGAAGAGTTTTAAATGGACAGTTCCAATGCAGTAATTGAAGAAACCACCGGAATAAATGGAAATGGTGAAAACGGTACACCCGCCTACACAGCGGAAAACATCCAGATTCTTGAGGGGCTTGAAGCAGTCAGAAGAAGACCCGGTATGTATATCGGAAGCACCGGTATTCAGGGACTTCACCATCTTGTTTTCGAAGTCGTTGACAACAGTGTTGACGAAGCTCTGGCAGGAGTTTGCGATCGTATTGAGATAACAATACAAAAAGACAACTCTATTACCGTTGTTGATAACGGGAGAGGCATCCCTGTGGATCCGGTTCCGGGAACCAATGTACCGGCTCTGGAAACAGTTCTTACCGTTCTGCACGCAGGCGGAAAGTTTGGCGGCGGCGGTTACAAAGTATCCAGCGGTCTCCACGGTGTAGGTGTCTCTGTTGTAAACGCACTATCCAGATGGCTTGAGGCAAAAGTAAAAACCAATGGCAAGATTTATCGTATGCGCTTTGCAAGAGGCGAAGTTGAAAGCCGGATGGAAATAATAGGAGATACCGATCTCAGGGGAACAACTATTTCCTTTAAACCGGATCCGGAAATTTTCCGGGAATCCATAGAATATCAGTTTGACATACTTGCCAACAGACTCAGGGAACTTGCCTTCCTTAATAAAGGTCTTACAATTGTTCTTGCTGATGAGAGAACAGGCAGAACCGTCGATTTTCACTATGAAGGCGGCATTGCTTCGTTTATCGAACATCTTAACCAGAATAAGGATGTTTTAAACCCTGCTCCCATCTATATTTCAAAAGCTGAAGAGAATATGGAAGCTGAGGTTTCCATTCAGTATAACACCGGTTATGATGAAAAAGTTTTCTCTTTTGCCAACAATATCAACACAAGAGAAGGCGGATACCATCTCACCGGTTTCCGTTCAGCCCTTACAAAGGTCATCAACAAATATGCCCGTTCCAAGAATATGCTCAAGGAAGCGGATGCAAACCTTTCAGGGGATGATGTAAGAGAAGGTCTGACAGCAGTCGTTTCGGTAAAAATCCGTGAAGCTCAGCTCGAAGGTCAGACAAAGACCAAACTGGGCAACTTCGAAGTTAAACCCTTTGTGGAATCACTTGTTGAAGAAAAACTTGAGATTTTCTTTGAGGAACATCCTCAGGAATCATCCGCTCTTGTTGACAAGTGCATTGGTGCGGCAAAAGCAAGGGAAGCTGCGAGAAAAGCCAGGGAAATGGTCCGCCGTAAAGGTGCTCTCGACAGAGCATCCCTCCCCGGCAAACTTGCGGATTGTTCTGATAAAAAAGCTGAAAACTGCGAATTGTACCTGGTAGAGGGTGAATCCGCAGGCGGCTCCGCCAAATCAGGCAGAGACAGACATTTTCAGGCTATCCTTCCATTAAGGGGTAAAATCCTCAATGTGGAAAAAGCCCGCCTCGACAGAATCCTCAGCAGTGAAGAAATCAGAATTCTCATTACAGCTCTGGGCACCGGTATCGGCGAAGATTTCAATCTCGAAAAACTTCGCTACCATAAGGTTATTATCATGACCGACGCTGATGTTGACGGAGCACATATCCGTACTCTGCTTTTGACCTTTTTCTACAGATATATGCCCGATCTTCTTGAATCAGGCCATATCTTCATCGCTCAGCCTCCCCTTTATCAGCTTAAAAAGGGTAAAAAGGTTGAATACGCATACAGCGATGACGAAAAAGATAAGATTATCAATGATATGGGAAATGCCAATATAGGCATTCAGAGATATAAAGGTCTCGGTGAAATGGATGCTGAGCAGCTCTGGAGCACTACCATGGATCCATCCGTGAGAGTTATCCGCAAAGTTCAGCTCGAAGACGCCGTTGAAGCCGACAGGATTTTCACAATCCTTATGGGCGACAAGGTTGAACCGCGCCGCGACTTTATTGTTACATATGCAAGAGATGTCAAAAATCTTGATATTTAATGAACTTTCTACCCCATAGAACAGGAGAAACCCAATGGATTTACAGGAAAGAATAATACCTGTTCCTATTGAAGACGAAATGAAAGACTCATACATCGATTATGCTATGAGCGTTATCGTCTCCAGAGCACTTCCCGATGTTTGCGACGGTCTGAAACCGGTTCACCGCCGTATTCTGTATTCAATGTATCAGAATAATCTGATGCCGGGAAGACCATTCAAGAAATCCGCCTCCACTGTTGGAGACGTTATGGCAAAATACCATCCCCATGGCGACTCGTCTATTTACGACGCTATGGTCAGAATGGCGCAGAACTTCAATATGCGCCATATGCTGGTGGATGGACATGGCAACTTCGGATCCGTTGACGGCGACCCCCCTGCGGCTATGCGTTATACAGAATCCAGACTTGCCCCCCTTGCTGTTGAGCTTCTTGATGATCTGGAAAAAGAAACCGTCGATTTCAGGGCTAACTTTGACAATTCCCTTGAAGAGCCAGTGGTTCTTCCGGCAAGATACCCCAATCTGCTTGTAAACGGATCCGGCGGTATTGCCGTAGGTATGGCTACAAACATACCTCCCCACAATCTTGGAGAAGTCATTGACGCTCTGGTCAGGATTATTGATGAACCGGAACTTCCCAAAGAAGAACTCTATAAAATAATAAAAGCTCCCGATTTCCCCACAGGTGCTATGATTATGGGTGTTGACGGAGCAAGGAAAGCTTATGAAACCGGAAGAGGCTCCGTAACTATGAGAGCCAAATCCGAGATTATCGAGCATAAAAACGGAAGATACGATATTATCTTCACGGAAATTCCCTATCAGGTTAACAAAGCCAGAATGATCGAACATATGGCTGAACTTGTAAAAGACAAGCAGATTACCGGAATCAGGGATCTCAGGGATGAATCGGACCGCCGGGGAATGAGAGTGGTTGTTGAATTGTCCGCAAGCAACAATACACCTCAGATCACCCTCAACCAGCTCTATAAGAGAACTGCGCTCCAGAGCAATTTCGGTATGACAATGCTTGCTCTGGTTGACGGCGTACCAAAGCTCCTGAGCCTTCGTGAAATGCTCGACCACTATCTGCACCATCGTTACAGAGTGGTTGTCAGACGCTGCCAGTTTGAACTTAAAAAAGCAAAAGCCAGAGCGCACATTCTGGAAGGTTTGCAGATTGCCCTCGATAATATCGATGCTGTAATCGAAACCATCCGCTCATCGGCAAATGCGGATGAAGCCCGTATAAAACTTATGCAGCGCTTCCATCTCAGTGAAATTCAGGCTCAGGCAATCCTCGATATGCGCCTCCAGAGACTCACCGGACTGGAACGCCAGAAAATCGATGAAGAATATGCCGAACTTCTGAAAGTTATTGCATATCTCGAGGAACTTCTCGCCAACGAATCTAAGATTTACGGCGTAATCAGAGATGAACTCATTGATATCAAAAACCGTTTTGCTGATAAAAGAAGAAGCGAAATCATGAATGAAGGCGTTGACACAAATTTCGATGTGGAAGATCTCCTCGTTGAAACCGATGTGTTTGTAACAGTAAGCCATGATGGTTATATCAAACGTTTCCCCCTCGATGTTTACAAGCGTCAGGGCAGGGGAGGCAAAGGTATTTCCACGGCAAAACTGAAAGATGAAGATTTTGTCGAACATACTTTTGTTACCACAACACATCATTATCTTCTGTTCTTCACAGATAAAGCCAAGGTTTACAGACTAAAGGTTTATGAAATTCCCGAACTGGGTAAAAAAGCACGGGGAACCTATCTGATGAACCTTATCCAGATCGACAGGGATGAAAATGTAAGCGCCATCATACCGGTCCGCAATTTCAACCCTGACACCGGATATCTCGTAATGGCTACCAAACAGGGATATATCAAAAAGACATCCCTTGAGGAATTTGCCAATATTAAGAAATCCGGTATAACAGCTCTGTCTCTGGAAGAAGATGATCAGTTGATCTCCGTATATCAGACATCGGGATCCCACGAGCTTTTCCTTGCCACCAAACTCGGTAAGGGAATCCGCTTCAACGAGGATCAGGTGAGGCCTATGGGCAGAAATGCCAGAGGCGTTCACGCTATGAAACTTCGTCCCGGTGATCAGGTTGTTGCTATGGACTTTGTTGAAACCGGCAATCAGGTGCTTATCGTAACTGAAAACGGTATCGGCAAACGTACTCCTCTGGATGAATATAACATCCAGAACCGCAACGGATACGGCGTGATTTCAACCATAGTCAACAAGAAGACGGGCACTGTCGTTAAGGCAAGAGTCATTCATGAAGAAGACGACATAATTGTTACAACGAGCCAGGGATATGTAATCAGGTTACAGGCAAAGGATATTTCCGTAATCAGCAGACATTCCCAGGGTGTAATCGTCATCAGACTCGATCCCGATGATATGGTTACCGGCTTCTCGGTAATCCCCTATGAAATGGGCGAAGTTGACGGAGAAGAGTAGAAAACCCCTACGGAAAACCCGTAAATGCCAAATAAGGAATAATTGTATTCCTTTAAAATATAAGAAAATGCAGCCTCGCTGAAGGCTGCATTTTTTATTTATTGGAAATTTTTCAATGAAAATTCGTGTGCGAATTCGTATGAAAATCCGGTAGTTGGGAATAATCCATACGGAGTGTGTTTGCTACCCTTTCAACCCCTGGTTTGCATTGTTAAATTTTTCCGAAGGCTCGGTTACAAAATGGGAGTTGTGCTCAATCAGGGTTGAAGCTTTATATCCGAGGGATGCTCCCATTACTCCTCCGACGAGGATTCCCACTCCCGGAGGCATTATCATGCTTCCAAGCTGTGCACCTGCAAAAGCACCGGTGACGCTTGAAAAAAAGTTGAAAGTTCTGAGATCGGATATTTTTCTCGTAGCCAGATCAAACAACGAAGGCTTGGTCTGATTATCGGGAAACAGGGTTTTGTCGGGCTGGGTGATTACCGGCGGTGAATCGGGAGCAAGAAGACCTCTGAAATTGAGGACTGCAGCAGCTCCTGTAGGCAGTGATGCTGTAGGACTGAACATGATTCCCGGAATAAGCCATCTGTGGAGTTTCTGGTTCTCATCGAGGGCGCTGTTGAGTATGCGGATCTGGTTGCTGAAGCAGCTGTTTCGTGTAGTATGGTAAAATTCGCCTGTTCTGTCTTTAAAAGCTTCATTGAGGCTGTTTCTTGCCAGATCTTCCTTCTGGTCCGGTCTGAGGTTAAGTTTGTGGCGGATTAGTCTGTGGTTCGCTCCTCTGCATGATTTCTGAACCACATCTTCCCATGAACCAACCTGATAAATACTGCCGAATAATTTTCCCATTCCTTCAATAAGACCGTATTTCTGCCCCGGTTTAAGAGCAGCTTCCATGGATACTACAAAACCATTGCTCTCTCTTCCGTCGGATGATTTGATCTTTGCATCATCCTTCATCTCAAAATACATAAATGCGTGTGCGGCAACCCATTCGGGAGGAAACGGTTCCACAACAAGATAGGCATCTTTAACATCTTTGGGATTGATTGTTGCATCTCCGAAAACTGCACTCCAGTTCTCTCTGCTTGATGCTTCTTTAAAACCCCAGCGGAAACCGGAAAGTTTAATATTTCCGTCGGCATCCGTTCCAAGATGTGTAGCTTTGCACTGTTCCGAGACTTTTTTTACACTGCTGCTTTCGGCGCTCGCAGGTGCAATTTTCGACAAATTCGGAATTCCGCTGTTGTCTGTTTCTGTTCTGCTGAACGAATCTGTTGTGTTGAGCTTTGTTTCTTCAGCCCCAGTCTGTTTGCTGGCTGATAACGGTCTTTCGGTAATATTCTGCGGTATCTGTCCTGCAATTTTCATAATCCCAGCCTCCCGGTTTTTTCTATTATTATTTTATAATTAAGAATCAGGATTGTAAATAAGTTTTTACCGGTAAAAAGAAACAAAATTGTTAACATTTTGCACTATATGTTTACTAAGGAAGCCTTTGTAATGATAGACAGATAACAAAAGATTTTTCAGGTAAAATTTTCGGGTGTTGATAAAGGTAGAAGGATATTTTGCGTCAAATTTATAATACTGATGGTTGTCAGAATAACTTCAGGAGTGTAGCTGCGTGCAGTGCATCCACTGTAAAGGTGAAAACAACGAGAATGCCAGGTTCTGCAGACATTGCGGAAATCCGCTTTATGATGTCCAGTTTACTTCAAGTAAGCTGCCTTTAGGTACAGAACTTGATAACCGCTATAAGATTATTGACTATATCGCCAAAGGCGGTATGGGTGCGGTTTATAAAGCAGTAGATCTCAAGGTGGCAGGGATCTGGGCTGTCAAGGAAATGCTTGACTACTTCGATACAGAAGGGGAGAGGGAATATGCTATCGAGCGCTTCGCTACTGAAGCTCAGATTCTGTATGACCTCGACCATCCTTCCATTCCGCGTTTTATCGACTGTTTTGTAGCTGAAACCCGTTATTATCTCATTATGGAATTCATCGACGGCGTCGATCTTCGTAAAATGCTTGAAGATTTTCAGGCAGACGGAAGACAGGGTCTTGATGAAATTGATGTAATCAGATGGGGTATTCAGCTTACCAATGTGCTTCATTATCTGCATACCCAGGATCCCCCCATTGTTTACCGTGATCTTAAACCCGGCAATATTATGGTTACTGCTGATGACAAGGTCTATCTCATCGACTTTGGTATTGCCAGACTTTTTGACCCCCGTATAAAAGGAACCATGGTAGGTACCCAGGGTTACGCTCCGCCGGAACAATACCGGGGAGAAGCTGAACCCAGATCAGATATATACAGCCTTGCAGCCTGTATGCACCACCTGCTTACAGGAAAAGACCCCAGAAATGATATTCCCTTTAATTTCCCGGTGGTTAGAAGTATCCGGCATGACCTTGGTGAAAAAATCGAAGCAGCTCTTGATAAAGCGCTTGCAATGGAACCATCAGATCGATTTGCCACCGCCCAGGAGATGGGAAATGCCCTGAAGGCGGCTTTAAGGGATGCTCAGGAAGAAAGCGTTGATGGTGTTGATGTCAGCAGGGAAGTTGAAGAAGCGATGTCCGGGCAGGGTTATTCCCGTCAGAAACCTGAGAAGGTAGCCGGAATTAAGGAAATTTTCAGGGAAGATATCGAATATCTCGAAAAACCTGCGGAAACCAAACATATGTCCAGAGAAGAAATGGATTTCTTCGAAAAGGGCGCCGGCAAACTTTCATTCTGGTACACTTTCAGATCCGACAGACGCCACAGTGGAAGAAGCCCCTATGGAAGGGATATTCAGGGCAAATACAAATGGAGTTTCAACACCGGCGTACCCGTCCGTTCATCTCCGGTTCTGGCAGGCAACGGCAATATCTATGTAGGTGCTGACAACGGAATTCTGTATGTTCTGAACCCTGACGGCAGGGAAGTCTGGCATTTCAGAACAAGATCCAGCATTATGTCTTCTCCCACCATCGACAGGGAAGGCAATGTTTATATCGGATCCAACGACTGCCATCTTTATGCTCTCAATCCCAATGGAAAAACATTGTGGAAGTTTAAAACATACGGCAGAATCCGGTCCTCTCCATGTATAGGTCTGGATAAAAGCGTATATGTAGGCTCATACGACCATTATCTTTACTGCATTAATCCTGACGGCACTCTGAAATGGCGGATCGATCTCGGTGGAAAACTGGAATCAACTCCGGCTCTTTCCGAGGATGGATTCCTGTATGTTGCCAGCAGAGGCTCAAAAGATGAAAACAGCCTTTTCTACTGTCTTGATACAAGCGGAAATATCAGATGGTATCAGGAAATGGGAGGCCCATCCCTTTCATCGCCTACGATTTCCAGAAATAAAAATGTTTATATCGGTGATTCTGACGGCTGCCTCTATTCTTTTAATAAAGGCGGAAATATAAGGTGGAAGTTTAAAACCGGCGGACCTATCCACTCATCTCCTGTAGCTGACGAAGGAAAATCTATCTATTTTGGTTCTACTGACGGATTCTTTTACAATGTCAATTCCAAAGGCAAACTGCTCTGGAAGTTTAAAACCAAAAGTTCTATTACTTCTTCGCCTGCTCTGAGCGGAACCGGTGCTATTTTCTTCGGATCCGACGATTATTATATTTATGCTTTTTCACCTGATGGAGAAGTTCAATGGAGATTCAAATGCACGGGCAGAGTCAGATCTTCCCCGGCTATCGGTGAAGGCGATGTGCTTTACATTGGCTGTGACGACGGGCATATTTACGCTTTGGAATAAGGAGTTTTCATGATTGACATTATTGCTACCAGAAATCTTTATACAGGTGATGTGATTATTCATCACACATTTAACTGGGACGAATTTCCGGATCAGGGAATAATGCATGATATGCAGATAAAAATGTGTGAGGAAATTGATAAGAATTTCCCGAATCCGCCTTATGAAACTGACATTCTTACGGGTATGAGCCTTGAGGCTATCTATGATGCATACCCTCTTTTTGCTCCGAAAAATTAGGGCAGAAACCTTTTTACCGGGAGGATTGAAATGGACATATTAAATACAAAGCCGATTCTGCAGGGTGAATACAAACTGCAGAAAATATTGCAGAAGCTGCCTTACAGCACGATTTATCTTGCCACCAGCCTGCACAATCCGGCTAAAAGATGGGCGGTAAAAGAAGTAACCCTCAATTTTGACAAGCCTGATGAAAAACAGGAAGCTTTCAGGTATTTTGAGAAAATTGCGAAAAAATACATCGCTCTTGAGCATCCTCTTATAGTTCCCCTTGAAGACTGTTTTTATGAAAATAATTTTGAATATATCATATTCGAATTTGTTCCGGGACACAGACTTCAGGAAATTATGGATCTCAGATCAAAACCTTTTAATGAATTTCAGGTGATGGATCTTGCCTGGCAGATAGGAAACGCCCTCGATTTTCTTCATACAAGGGAAATAATTTTCCACGATCTAAACCCTTCAAATGTTATTATTACACCGGAAGGTTCAATAAAACTAACTGACTACGGGCTTGGCAAAATGCTGGCAAAACCGGAGCCGGGACAGCCCAAATGGGGTTCCCTCGGTTTTGGGCCTCCTGAACAGATGGGAAGCGGCGCCAATATTACTCCCGCCTGCGATATTTACGCACTGGGCGTTGTTATGCACCAGCTTCTTACCTTCTGGGATCCCTCCCTCTCAAAGGGAGTTATTCCACCGGTCAGAAAACTCAATGCAGAAGCTTCTGAGCAGATAGAGCAGATTATTATCAACTGCACTTATAATGATATTTCCCTCAGATACCCCTCAATGAAGGAAGTTCTGAAGGATTTACAGAAACTGCTGAAAATAAAACCGGTAACGGAAACACCGAAGGAAACCTGGCTTCAGAAACTTGCAAGGGATATTTCCAAGCCATTCAGCAAGGAATAGTTTTCCTGAAAAAAGAATGCAAACAGATTTACTGATAATATTGAAGAGTATATTAAGCAGAAAAGGAGAGCGCCATGCATCTTGAACTTTATCAATACGTAGAAGGAGATGACAGGGCAGAGGTAGGGGAATACCTGGGTTATTTAACCCTCGAAGACGAAGAAGGCATATATATTGATATCAGCGATGTTTCTCTCGAAGAGGAACTTGAGCACCTTTTCTCGGAACCTCTTAAATATACCGACCCTGTAACAAGTGAAGAAAAGGAAGCTGAACCTTATACAGCCAATTTCTTCAGAAGGGTCACTCAGATTCTGCCTGATTATGGTGTCAGAGGCCTCTTTAAAGAGGATGAGGACAGAGAATCATTCAGAGAAACAACGATAGATGACGATGATGAAATCATCGAGGACGAAGAAACAGAAATGTCATCAAGGATGATGTCCATCGAGGATATGTCTGATGAATATAACATGCCTGAAGAAGAAGATGACGACTTAGGAAGGGAAGAAGAGGATTATTAGGGTTTTGCCCTTGTGCACAAACAAAGGAAAAGCACTGAGCCACTTTCTGGTTTTGATGCTATTCCTGTTTATAGCCTCAGCAGTATTTTACAGGTTTATCCTGTTAAAACAGAATCATATCGCTGCAGATTTTACCAACTGGTACTATCCGTGGCGTTTTTATCTTGTACAGGATAATAATTATAATTCCTACATCAGCAATAAGAACCTCGGTGATCCCCTTTTTATGTTTTCACCGGTTGATAAAAAATATAACGAAGAGATAAAAAAAGGCAGAATACCCCTCTGGAACGATTCGGCGCTTATGGGATTTCCTGCTTATGCTTCACATACTGCGTCCTTCTTTTATCCCCCTAAGATAATTGCAAACTATTTCTTTGATTTTCTGAATGCCAGAGATGTTCTGTGTATATTTCATCTTTTTCTGATAGCTTCAGCTTTATATTTTTATCTTTATGGTCTGGGATTATCTCAATATGCATCTTTCACAGGCGGCATTATCTGGATGCTCTGCGGTTTCGTTGCATGCAGAATGGAATTTGGAACCGATATATTTCCCCTTGCATACCTGCCGTTTCTGCTTCTGCTCACTGATAAAATTATCTGTGCTAAGAAGCCGGCTTACGCTCCGCTGCTTTCTGTAATTGCCTGTTTATGCTTTATGTCGGGCCATTGGCAGTTTGTGTTTTATGTATTTCTGATGTGGGGAGCTTATTCTCTTTTCAGAATTGCCGGACAATGGAAACTTCACCAGAAAGCACCTGTCCGGGAATCCCTTATCCTTGCAGTTTCCGGATTTCTTGGTTTTACTCTGTCTGCAGTTCAGTCTCTTCCCATAATCGAACTGACAAAACTTTCAGCCCGGCCCGAAGCCACCGGCATGAATCAGGCTTTTTCCGTATCCCGTTTTCTCCCTGAAAACCTCCTGACCCTGTTTGTTCCCGAAATATTCGGAAATCCCATACACCATTTCTATCTCACCCGGATTTCAAGCGGAGTACAGAATTATTTTGAACTGATGGTGTATATCGGAATCCTTCCGCTTATCCTTGCATTTATTTCTCTGACTTTTGGAAAAACTTATACCGGTGAACGGAAATTCTTTGGAATTTCCTCTGCTGTGGTTTTATTAATGGCTATGGGAACGCCGCTTTACGCAGTTTTATTCTATACAATGCCTTTTGTGAAAAGTTTTACACCTGTCAGAATACTCTGCCTTTTTTCATTCTCGATGTGCGTCCTCGCAGCTATAGGCTTCCAGCAGATTCTGGATAAATCTCTGAAATCGGACAAATTCCGGTTTACCGGTCTGGCTTTTACGGGAATATCTCTGGCTGTTGCAGGATTCGCTATCTATAATGTAAGCCGCGAAACACCTTTGTTTGCCGGATTGCTTGAACTTTACTGGAAATCAGGGGTTATGGATTTACCTCACAATTTTGCAGACAAAAAGATGTTTGTCTATGAAATGATTACAGGAATCAAAACCCATTACAACTGGAACAACCTGCAGCTGACCGCCCCTGTTTTTATCGGAATGGCAGCTACAATTCTGCTATGGGTTTACAATAGATTAACGGATAAAAAACTGCTGTTTACAGTTCTTGTTGCTGTTATTGTAGTTTTTGATCTTTTCCCGGTCGGTCAGCGGTTTAACCCCGCATTTCCAGGAGAATCCATATACCCGCAGTCTCAGGGAATCAGAATAATGACTTCTGATAAAGATTTATACCGGGTCTCAGGCTGGCAGAGATATCCCCACCCCAACACACTTTCTGTTTACGGAATCAACGAAGTCAACGGATACTATTCCATGTTTCCCTCTTCAGTCAGGGATTTGTTCTTCGCCTTAAACAAAGGCTCTCTGCCTTCCCCAATACTTGCGGTTTTTGAAGAAAAAGCATATATAAACCCAGGCCTCTCAGCGCTGTTTAATATCCGCTGGTTCTATAACAATCCCAACGGAGCACCTCCTCCGGTCCCGGTCCGGCAGGTTTACAACGGAGATCTGGCTGTTTTCGAAAATCTCAGTTATCTTCCCCGTGCTTTTATGGTAGGCAAAATTGATTTTCTTCCACAGGAAAAAATTGCTGAACAAATGCTGAAACCTGATTTCAACCCGCTAAATTCGGTTCTGGCGGAAGAAGACGCTTCTTCACTGAAACTGAAGCCTGCTTACGGAAAATCGGGTTCAGAAAGCAAATCTGAAGCGGAAATTCTTATGTATAGTCCGGGCAGTATTAAAATAAGGGTGAATTCCCCTGCACCTGCATACCTCGTCCTTTCCGATACATACTACCCGGGATGGAAAGCTTTTCAGGACGGCGCACTTCACCCGATCATAAAAGCTTATGGTTTTGCAAGAGCGATCCCTGTTGATGCCGGAGAACACATAATAACAATCGGCTTTCAGCCTGAAAGCCTGAAAGCGGGAATTCTCATCTCTGTAATAAGTTTGATACTGATTTTGGCAATATTTGGGTATATCAGAAAAGAAAAAGTAAAATCAGCAGAAAACACTGCAGCCGGAAATGAGGAATAATCAGATGCAGAATGAAACGGAAAAAGATAAAGTGGTGATAAAAACACCACCTGCAGGCTATTATCTTGTATTGTCCCTCGGGCTTGCCCTGTTCTGGCTGATTCAGGATGCTTTATTCAGATACAACGGCTTGCTCCATCTTATGAAACCTGTGCCTATGCTGAAGAACGCCCTCGTGGTTCTTGGCTTTTTCATCCTGCAAACCCTGATAATCGGTTTAACAGGATGGCTTCTGGATAGCGTTTTGGTTCTGATTCACAGAAAAAGTGTTGTGGTTGTAAACACGGAAAAAACAATAATTATCAAAAATGTATCCGGGTTTCTCTATTTTACCGTTTTTGCTTACCAGTTCGCCACTTATTTCAAATTCCTTACAGCCCTTACAATTCCCGGGTTCACTCAGGGAGAATCCATTCACAGAGCTGCTGTTGTTTCGATGATACTCTTTGCTGTTTTAATGGTTTTTTATCTGTTGAAATGGAATAAGGATCTGGATTATCAGAATATTGAAGGCTTCATAAAAAAATATACAAAACCGGCTTTCTGTATAATTCTTCTGGCTTTTCTTGGCGGAGGACTTGTTTATCTTTCAGAAAGGCACTTTACTTCAAAGGGACATAAACTTCAGAAGAAAAAACCAAATATAATTATTCTTTCTATGGATTCCGCAAGAACCAGAAATATGAACCTATACGGCTATAACCGTGAAAATACCCCCAACATCAACACTATTGCAGAATCTTCCTATGTTTTCGACAAAATGATGTCTTCAAGCAACAGTACCCCTGTCTGTATTCCTGCTATTGTAACAGGCAGAAATCCCCGGTTGGCGGGAGTGGAACCCCGCAGCGAAAATCTCCTTTCACTTCTGAAAGCCAATGGATATAACGAAAGAATATTCGTGTCGGAAATCGCCAGTTTCTTTCCCGAAATGTTTACTGAATACCTGAACTTGTCAGGCAGCACAAAGCTTTTTAAAACTATGCATTCGAGACAGATCAACAACGAAATGGAATGGCTTGTCAAATATCTTTCTCAGGATGAACGGTATTACCAACTCTGGAATCCTGTTGATCCAAGAAATATCACATTCAAACATGCAAACCCGGGCCTCGATGTTTATCTGTCATATGTGGCTGATAAACTTGCGGATAGTGATTCTCCCACCTTTGTATGGATTCATTTTATGGAAACCCATTACCCATTCGGCATCCCTTCTTCAATGAGAGATGTTTATAAAGGCTCGTCCATAAAAGATATTGATCAGTTTGATATAAGCATACTTTACATCGATTCGGTTATCGGCAAATTCAGAAATATGCTCAAGGTTAACGGTGAGTGGGAACATTCCATCGTTATTGTAACTGCCGAACATGGCTCATCCTTCCCCGGAGATTTGCCCTTTACAGCTCCCTATAATGCGCTTGTGATGAGTAACGGCGGATATAATATTCCCTTTGTCCTCCACCTGCCGGAACAGAAAGACAGGGTAAATGTCAAAACAATTGCTTCACAGGTGGATATAGCACCAACCATACTCGAACTTATCGGCGTCAAAGCTCCTGAAAATATGGAAGGCGAATCTCTCGGACAATATCTGGCTAACCCTGAAAAATTAAGCAATCGCTTGAAAATCAGCGTTCAGGGACAGTATTTTCTCAAAAAGATGGAAGAGGGAAAAACGCAAAGCTGGTCTGATAATGACTATATCAATGTTTTTCAGGATAAATACATGGCAAGGCTTTCATTCAAAAACCCTGTTTCAAACAGAATGTCAGATGAGGAATTTCAGAAAAGTTATGTAAGCCCGCCTACATCAACTGTTGACGACTTGTTTGATGATCCCAATGCACCCATCGAAAACACACCGGAAGTGAAAGCCCCCGAAATGACCGAAGGTGTGGACTTCCTTAAATACAAATGTTATGGTCTTTTCAATATTTTTGATGATCCTAAGATGGAAAAGGATCTTGTGAACTCTCCTGCAGGCAGGAATGTTCTTGAAATTATGAAAAATTCACCTCTTGTAAAATCGTATCAGGATATTTGATTGTATGTCTAAAGAAATGAAGCTTAAAAGCCTCCTGCCCATAATTGTTGTAGGACTGGTCTTTTTATTTAGTATAAACGGAACCGACTATCTGGATTTATACGGAAAACTCTCCCGTAATCCCATGTTCGGTAGGGATTATCTTATCAATTATAACGCCGTAAGTATGATCTCTCAGGGTATCACTGATGTTTACAATCAGGCATTTGCGCTCAAAAATTGTGATAAACTGGGTATTCTACCAACGCAACCCCTTAACTATCCGCCTTTTATGCTTCTTATCTATTATCCCTTTGCGTTTCTGGCTCCAAAAGCAGCAATCAGCGTAATGATGGTGCTAAACCATATTCTTTTACTGCTTTCCGTGGTATTGCTTCTTAAATCCGTGGATATAAAAAGCTATACCGCGGTGATTCCGGTTTTTATCATCGCTCTGTTGTCTGCCCCTTCTGTTGACAGCCTCTTTGCCGGACAGATAAACTTCATAATTCTGTTTTTACTGAGCATGTTTTTCTACCTTTACAGCAGGGAAAAAACAGAATGGGCTTCAGCAGCCCTGGGTATGGCTATGGCGCTGAAAATTATTCCGGGAGTGGCTTTGCTCTATTTTGTTGTGAAGAAGGATTATAAAAGCCTGGCTTATTCCATTGCGTCGTTTCTGGGATTTACCTTTTTGCCTGTCCTGTTCTGGGGAAATAAAATCCTTGCCGATTATATAGCAGTCAGGGACAGATACCTGTTTGTTTCTATGGGGTATGAAAATCAGTCGGTCAGAGCATTCTTTCTGAAATATTTTACAGCAAATGATATGTATTCCGCCGTTTTTAACAGCAACATTTTCGCAGTATGCGGCTGGCTTTTGGTTTCAACAGCCCTCATCGCCGTTTTCTGGTTTGTCTGCAAAAACCGGGTAGGAGAGGGAGATAAAAAAATATCGGATCTCACAGGTTTAGCTTCAACACTCCCCCTCGGACTTCTTGTCCTCTCATTCAGCTGGTCCCACCATTCCCTGTGGCTCATACCCGCATTCATCTTCGGATTTGTATGTTTACTCAACCGTGAAGGCAATTTCAACCAGTTCGCAGGCTTCAACTGCCTCATTCTTATTTATGCCATTTTTGACGGAACCATAAGCGCCCGCTACAACATTCTGATTCTGAAAAACTACCCCATGCTATATCACTCCGGAATGCTCCTAAATCTTGCAGCATTCGGCTTTCTGATGTTTATCATTAAAGGAATGAAAATAAATAAAGAAACAACAAATCCCCCCAAAAAAAGCGGCAACCCCTGCCAATAAAGGCGAAGGACCCAGTATTCACCGGTTTCTGGGCGGTCTCCAATTCCAAAAGTCTGGAATGGAGGTCCGTGGGTAACTTTTTTTTAAAGTTTTCTCCGGGAATTTGGCATACAGATATGATTCTCATAGTGATTCAGATAAATCAAAGTCCTATTTCAAGAGCATTGGGAAAGGGTAAATCTACCCTCCTGCAACCACCTGCCGTCAATCGCCAGAAAACCAATAACCACTTGCTTCACCAGTAAATGCCGGATCGCAGGCGTCCCCGCCTGCTCCGGGTCCCAAAACCTCACACCAACCGCCAGTTTTACTAATGATCATTTGATCATTGGAATTCTAATTTAGTGAGGCTATAAAGGAAAAATTTAAGTTTAAAAAGAAGACCAAGGCAAATAATACCATCAAGATACTTGGCCTTAACTGTCCTGAACTTGCCTATAAAAGAAAAGGTTTTATCGAAACAATTTGTTCTCTCAGCGAACAATGCAGTAATGAAGAATTACATGAGTTTATTTATGATCAGCCTTTTCGCTGGATTATGAAAGGACATCCCTTTTTGCAACTGCAAAACAAATAATCTGCGGGATTTTTCATCAGAAACATGATATAATTCAGATAATATTATCAATAAGTGAATTTAAAGGAGCTGTCGTCAATGGATGATGTCCGTTCAACAGGAAAACTGAAAAATGATAATGTTACTTCCGAATTATATGCTTTAACCACTCCTGTAGATTTAGAAAACAGTAAAATTGTAAAATCCGCAGATACTATTAAT
>JAJTBE010000172.1 GCA_021287065.1 Bacillota bacterium | reverse complement strand
TGGTCACCGACCTTTCAATCACAGGCCCCAACGGTTACACAATGACCTACGGCAGAAACAACGAAGTAAAGGTTTCAGGCGGCACAACCAAGTAAAACCAAACCGGATAGTTTTGAAGGGACGAAATTTTCGTCCCTTTTTTATTATTGATTTTATCCTTTTTGAAGGTATAATTAAGAAAAGAACTTCAGGGTGGGTCAGGGGGAATGCCCATGAATTAAGGCATGGATTTAACTAATCGCTCACGAGGGTTGTATCGGTTTGCCCAGCTCCCAGAGAAAACTTTTTGAAAAAAGTTTCCTCCGGACCTCCTTCCCAAAACTTTGGAATTGGGGACCGACCAAGGACCGGGGGGATTTGGGACCCTCAGAGGGAACCACGCTTTTTTGGAAAAGCGGGTTTCCCTCCGAACCTCCTTCCTTGAAAAACAGGAGTATTGGGTTGTGGATTTGAGTAAATTTTGCTAATTCAGTGGCATTGGGGTCAGGGGGAATAATCCGCTAACATTGAGGTCAGGGTTGTTTATTTAAGAAGAATGGTGAAAAATGTTTACCTGCGCAGTAATGGATGACAAAAACAATAAAATCCTTCAGCACGCATCAGTATGCGAATGCTGCCCCCACGCCCTGAAAGAACTTGAAAACCCCGGCAGCGGCAACGGTAAATCCCGCAGGTTATACAAAGAATACTGCCCATTCCTCGGAAATTTCAATATTATCACTTCACTGACAACGAAAGAGAGATTTTTCAGAAATTCATACAGCCTTCTTTCCGTAAAAAGCTCTCTCAAAGGTGAAGAAACCTATGAAATCAACGACGGAAGAGCGCTTGTCAACGAAAATAAATATATGATCGTCAATCAGGGTCAAAATTACGAATCCCTTATCGAATCCGACAATGAGGTTGAATCCTACTGCATATCCTTCGGCGAGGAGTTTGCCCGGGATGTTATGAATTCAATGATTCTACCCGATGAACTTCTCCTTGAAGGCAGCATTCCCCATTCAACCCAGCCTATTATCTTTTTCGAAAAAACATACAACCGCAGCCCTGAAGTTACTCAGCTTCTTCACGAAATTTATGATGTTTTTTCAGATGGCATTACACCGGCAATTCTTGAGGAAAAACTTCACCAGCTTATGGAAATGCTCATTCAGAACCATAGAGCACTCAATGCTGAAATTGACAAAATTCCCGCAAGAAAACTGAGCGTTAAAACAGAGTTATTCAGAAGGCTAAGTATTGCCAAAGACTACATGGACACCTGCTACAACCGGAATCTTTCCCTCTCGGAACTGGCTTCCACAGCTTGTCTTTCAAGACACCATTTCCTGAGGCTTTTCAGAGGCACATTCGGCATTACGCCCGTTAAATACCTTATGAATATCCGACTTGAAAAATCAAGGCAGCTTCTCGGAAAATCAGACATGAGCATTACGGAGATAGCCCTCGAAACCGGTTTTGAGAACCCCGGCCATTTCAGCAAAGCTTTCAAAAGCTATTACGGAATTTCCCCAAAACAGGCAAGATAAAATAGCAATTTTTGATAAGCGCGGAAATCCGGTCTGTATTATATTATTTTCAAGCATATAAAAACCAACACAAACGGAGGCAGAAAATGGATATCGGAAAAACCACGATGATGACGACAGGAGCACTCCCCGTCTCCACAGCAGCAAGAGCACCGGAAGCTGCAGCATTTAATACAAAAGAAGCTGTGTCTATAACAGGGGCGCAAGGGGATACCCTTACACAGAAAATGGATCAGCTCAAACAGATGAGCCAGACTTCAAAAGTGAGCGCGGCACCCGCACTGGGTTCAAAAGAATTCTGGGTGAATCAGGCGACTCACATGACCGACTTCTTCGCAAAAGTTTCAAAAGATGATGTGAACGGTGGATTTTTCACCCACATCGACGCACAGGGCAATGTCTCAAACAAAGACGAAAAATTCCTTATGCCCACCAGCCGTCAGGTCTGGGCTTATGCAGCCACATACGAAATGACAGGCGACAAAACCTATCTCGACCTGGCTAAACATGGCGTGGATTTTGAACTTGCACACCATATGAAAACCAATGCATCGGGTGAAACATTCTGGATGCAGAGAGTAAACGGGGATGGAAGCCTGGGCGAAGGCGAAACTGCCAAACCCATAGTTATAAACGAACAAACCTATGGACTGACAGGCCTTATCGGATACTACAAGGCAACAAAGGATCCCAAAATTCTTGAAGTGATAAAATCAGGACACCAGTTCCTCACCAACCATATGTGGGACAAAAAAGACGGCGCATTCTTCGACAGCGTCGATCCCAAAACCCTCGAACCTTCAAGCACCAAGAGCTACAACTCGGTTGTGTATCCCGCAACATCAGCCCTCCTTGAAATGGCAGACATTGCCGATGGTCCCTGGAAAAAGGAAGTATGCGGACAGCTTAAAACCATGGCCGATATATTCGTGAAGAACTTCCCCGATCCCAAAACCGGATTCATCAAAGAAAACTTCACAACCGACTGGAAAGAAGACTGGCGCAACTGGCAGAAACAGCCCGAAGGCTCAATCGGAGTTTCAGGCCATAACACTCAGGGAGCACTCTTCCTTCTCAGAACCGAAAGACTCCTCTCAGCTGAAGGCATGCTCAAACCCGAGGAAGCTCAGGCTTACAGAAACACAGCACAGACGATTGTGGATTCGATGCTTGAAAAAACATACGATAAGGAAAACGGCGGGTTCTTCGATGTTTTCGTCCGCGAAACAGGACAGAACATGTGGCATACCAACAAAGCATTCTGGCAGCAGGAAGAAGGCTACCTCGCAACTCTGGCTATGTCAAAACTCACAGGAGATTCCAAATACACAGAAGCAGCGAATAAAACCCTCCAGTTCTGGGATAAGAACTTCATGGACAGAGAAATCGGCGGAGACAGGCAAACAGTGGCAAAAGACGGCGCCCCGCTGACCGACCCCAAGGGAGGTCCCGGAAAAAGCTCATACCATTCTACGGAAATGGCAAAACTGGCCATGGAAATCAACAACTGGTAAATCTGACAATTAATGGCAAATCCGCCATACGGAAATGATTTGCCCGGTTTTACCAAATACAGTGTAACCAATATATCCGGAATAAACAGACTAAATGACGAAGGTATCTTTAGCAGCAAAGATACCTTCGTTTTTGTTATGTATATCAATAACAACAAACTCAAACCACAATTCCCCTGCAAGCGCGGCAATAAACCTCCGGCAACCGCCGAATCGAATTCCTCGCAGCCCAATGTCACTGAATTAGCAGAATTGACTCAAATCCCCAAGCCCAATACTCCTGTTTTTCAAGGAGGGAGGTTCGGAGGGCAACCTCGCTTTTTTAAAAAAGCGTGGTTCCCTCTGACGGTCCCAAACCCCACGGTCCCTGGTCGGTCCCCCAATTCAAAAGTTTTGGGAAGGCGGGTGCCTGCCCGCAGGGTGGGCGCGAGGAAACTTTTTTCAAAAAAGTTTTCTCCAGGAGCTGGGCAAACCGTCCCTATACTCGTGAGCGATTAGATAAATCCAAGCCTTAATTCACTGGCATTGTAACTACCTCCAAATGCCGCTGAATTGGTAAAATTCACTCATATTCCCAGCCCAATACTCCTGTTTTTCAAGGGAGGAGGTTCGGAGGAGACCTCGCTTTTCCAAAAAAGCGTGGTCTCCTCTGACGGTCCCAAACCCCACGGTCCCTGGTCGGTCCCCCAAACCCTGTCGATCCTAATCCCCTGGTCGGTCCCCAATTCCAAAAGTTTGGGATGGAGGTCCGGAGGAAACTTTTTCAAAAGTTTTCTCCGGGAGCTGGGCGAACCGCTCCATTACTTGTGAGCGATCAGATAAATCTATTCCTTAATTCATGGGTATTGTAACTACCTCCAAATGCCTCTGAATTAGTAAAATTCACTCATATCCCCAGCCAAAGACACCTGTTTTTCAAGGAGGGAGGTTCGGAGGGCAACCTCGCTTTTTTAAAAAAGCGTGGTTCCCTCTGACGGTCCCAAACCCCACGGTCCCTGGTCGGTCCCCAATTCCAAAAGTTTGGGATGGCGGGTGCCCACCTGCAGGGTGGGCGCGAGGAAACTTTTTTCAAAAAAGTTTTCTCCGAGAACTGGGCAAACAGATACAACCCTCGTGAGCGATTAGATAAATCCAAGCCTTAATTCATTGGCATCGTAACTACCTGCAAATGCCGCTAAATTGGTAAAATTCACTCATATCCCCAGCCAAAGACACTATAAAAAAATCAACAGTACCCATGACTGTTTTAATTTTGCATGGGTAAAATAAAAGAGTATAAATATCCGGATTTTTAAAAAGTATCAGTTGTAGTTAAATTAAAGCAAATTTACCGGCTAAACAGCCATTATTGAAATTAATATTAAAGAGGTAAAAAAGATGATTAAATTGTCCTGTTCCTCATGTGGGGCAAAACTTGAACTTACTGACGATATTGACCGATTTGTATGCCTTCATTGCGGCACCGAATGGCTTGTCAACAGGAGTGGGGGTATTGCAAGCCTTAAACCGGTGGAAGAAAAACTGGCACGGTTAGAAAAAAAGACTGACAAAGTAGTTGAAAACACCGAAATAATTGCAGATCAGATACGAATGAATAAAATTGCAAACCGGATTGCAGTTCTGCAGACAAAAAAGCAATCTGTGGACTTGAATCCCAAGATGGAAAACCCCGAATGGATTAACCTTTACAAGCAGTATTGCAAAGAAAAGTTTATATACAACAATAAATATGGCAATTACAGTGTCTGGATCATGCTGACGGGCTTTTCGCTTTTTACACTGACTCTGATTTGTTTGTATTTATTCAACAGGTTTAACCAGTTTCTTAATTATGCATCGGAAAATATGCACATTGCTCTGCCCTTGTCTTTCTTTTACTTTTTATTTTGTTTTCTTGTTGGGTTTGTGATCTTTTTGCCTGCATTATTAAAAATTCCACCCGCACCGGAAGACCTTTCCCAATCAATCCCCCGGTATGTGCAGGATCCGGAGCGCACTGCGGCAGGTGTTGCTTTGGTGAGGGAAATTGACGATGAAATACATGCACTTGCTTTAAAATACGGCAGGATGGATCAGAAAATATAGGTTCATCATTGTAAGCCAAAGTTATCAAGGATTTTCCCATCTATTTCAGAAGATTTTCCCATAAAATTTATTCAGGAGGGTGTTATGAAAAGAAAGGTTCTTTTTGGTTGTCTTCTGGCTTTATTATTCTCTGCAATGTTTTTTTCACCGGCTTACGCTGGTTCCGAATATGCGGAGCGGTTGATGAAAACACTGGGAGTTTCTAAAAAGGCAGGACAGGAGGGACTTGAGCAGCAGAGGAATCTGGGACAGTTCATGGTTACTCTTTCAGGGATTATGAATATAAATACATCTCTTGAAATGTATAAATCGGACCATGGAAAATTCCCGGATTCACTGAACAAACTTATGCCCAGCTATCTGAAATCCATCCCTCAGGGATTGTCTTCACAAGGCAATTTCCCATTTGTTTATGAGATGAAAAGCGGCGGAAAGGGTTATGTTGTTTACTGCAAAGGTGCAAACTTCCCGGATCTCAATGTACCGGCTAATTTCCCCAGAAGTGAAAGCGGAAAAGGGGATATAGCTGATGTTTATCTGAAACCCGGCGTGGTGAAACCTCCCTATGATGCAAGAAAGGCAAGCCCGGATAATAAGGCAGGACAGGAATTAAAGGCGTGTCTTATGCAGTTCCCGGATCTTATCAGAAAAAAAGACCCTGTTCAGGCAAAAAAGTTGAAACTCCAGCTCACAAGCCTGTTAAGTTCAAACCAGCTTGACGATCAGGAAAAAGCATTAGCACGGAATATGATCAAAACCTGCGAACAGATTGAAAGCGGAAAGATAAAATAGCAGATTTTTGACGAAACAAAAACCTGCATCTATGGAAAGCTTCATAATGCAGGTTTTTTTGATTGAATGTGGGAAGAGGTTAATATTAAGGAAACAGGCTTGTTATTCTTCACTGCAATGAGGAACAGCCACTCACTTTCAGGATCTGGTTACATGATGTAAAAATCAGGGGGATTATTTATTTTTTTATGGAATAAACACTGAAATTTTGAGTATATAAGAACAGGACGAGAGTCCGGAATCAGGACGGTCAATGGAACCTGATGACAAGGATCTGGTTCGCAGGGCAAAAGAGGGAGACCGGTATTCTTATGAAGTTCTGGTGTCCCGCTACAAGCGAAAACTTTACAGCGTGATTTACAGGATGACCCGTAATCACCATGTTACCGATGAGCTTTTACAGGAGACCTTCCTGAAGCTTTATACTTCCATTGACACTTATGACGAGCAGTATCCGTTTTATCCCTGGCTCCACAGGATCGCCGTCAATACTACAATCAACTGTCTGAAAAAGGAAAGCAGGAGGCAGGGCGAACGGTCCCTGGATGAAGAGATGGAAGAACGCAATGTTCAGCCTGTGGAAGACAGAAATCCATTCGATCCGGAAAAATCCGCCCAGATAAAGGAGCGGGATTCCCGCATTCTTGCCGCACTGCAGGAGATTTCCCCAACATACAGGACCGCTCTGGTTTTAAGAGTGTTCGATGATTTATCATATCAGGAAATTGCGGATACCCTTAAAACCAATATCGGAACTGTTATGTCCCGGCTCAACAGAGCCAGACTCCAGCTCCGGGATCTCCTTAAAGACTACTTTCAGAATGGCAGCAAAGCTTAGCAAATCGGAGGCGAAAAAATGAACTGCCATGATATTGAAAACAGAATAAGCGCATACCTCGACAACGAGCTTTCTTCTGACGACAGAAAGCAGTTTGAGGCTCATCTCACCGGCTGCAAAGCCTGTGATCTGTTTGCTGATGAGATGAAACAGGTGGATACGCTTCTTCTGGAATCAACGCCTCCCCTGCCCGATGAAGCTTACTGGGCAGGTTTTGATGCAAAGCTCAAAGAGAAAGTGGACAAAATTCCAGCTAAACGCCCCTGGTGGAATTTCGGACATATTTTCAGAAAACAGCTCCATTGGGCTGCTCTTGCAGCTCTCGTCCTGATGGCTGTTGTATTCCCGGTTCTCCGTGATTTTGTATCCCCTACCCCTTCAATGAGACAGGAAGTTGCAAAAGCTCCCGCCACATCAGCAGCTTCAGCCCCTGAAAAGCAGGCTGCACCTGCAGATGATGGTATGAGAGCAAAGGCAGAAGCAAAGCCCGGAGATGAAAATATTTCTTCGGAAGCAGCCTCAGGAGGGACAGTCCCGGAACAGCCTCCGGTTGTTCACGCTCCGGCTCCGGGAAGCTCTGAAGCTGATGCGGTTTTTGAAACAGAAGGCGGCGCTCCTGCAACACAGCCTGAAGAAAGCCTGAAAAAGTCAAATATCCCGATGAGATCCGCAGACAAGCAGAGTTCCGGCAGTTTGAAAGCAGATACTTTTGGCACAAAGGATGCTGAAACGAAATCAGAACGGATTCCCAAAGCAGAGGAAAAAACCGCTTACGCTCCGGCACCTGCAAAAGCGGAAGCTCCTGCAGAACCTGCTGCGCCTCCGCCTGCGATGGCAAAGGCTCCCGCCCCTGTTGCAGCTCCCCCTGCAACGGAGATGGCTCCGCCTACGGGTAGAGTATCAAAGGAAAATAAATCCACGGTGGGCATTTCAGGCTCTGCAAAGGGAAAAGCTGCTGCACCGGGTTCTGTGGATATGAAAGCTGACAAATATTACGGAGATCAGGATGTACCCATAGAATGCGCCCCGGACTCCAGACTTTATGATCCCAAAACCGAGGAAGCCCGTAAGGTTGCGCAGGTTCCGGAAGTCAATGATTATCTGGCAGCATCGGAAGCTGTTCTGATAAGAATCATAACACTCCCTGAAGATGGAAAAAAACTGAAGATGCTTCAGGAAGATCTTAATATGGCAAAATTCAGGGATACAGTAAATAAAACATCCGACAAAGTGAAGAATGTAAAGGTTATCAATACCCATACCAAAACAATGCAGACCATAACCGATGAGGTTTTAAATATTAATCCTTCGCAAATCAAAGATTTAAAAAGGAAAGTCATTGACAGCGGTATAATTGATAAAACAAGGGAACTGAAGCAGTAGGGAAAGAGAGGGTATCTCTATGGATCAATACGGCAGATATGTTTTCAGAACGGGCATAACAGGATTTATCGCATTCCTGCTCTTTATCTGCGCTGCTTTTTATCCGCTCTACGCACAGGAAAGAGAAGAAACCCAGCTATGGCAGAAAGCAAACGCCTTTATAATTCAGGCAAAATGGAAGCAGGCAATATCAAGCTATCAGGAGCTTCTGATAAAATTTCCCAAAACCCGCTATGTTGAAGCCCGATTCTGGATAGGCTATTCAAACCTTGAGCTGAAAAAGTTTGATCAGGGAATCAAAGATCTTCAGGAATTTGCGGAAAAAAACCCGGGAAATGAATATGCTCCTCAAGCCATTTTCAAAGTGGGAGAAACATGGGAAAACCACTACAAACAATATGAAAAAGCCATAGTTGCCTATGGACGCATTGCCCGCCAGTATCCGGGAAGCCCTGCCTCTGTTCCTGCATATCAGAATCAGGCAATGATATATCAGGAAAAGAAAAAAGACTATAAAAAAGCTGAAGAAGCACTTGAGGAATCACGGAATTCAGCAATGTCCCAGGGTATGGATCCGGGAAATGCCTATGTATCAAGAGCCAACGAGCGGATAAGATTCATAAAGGATAATTCCGACTACGACTACAAGCCCCTGTCGCTGTTTACCGATGCCATAAACCTTGAACAGGATAAACGATGGAACGAAGCGGCGGGAATTTATCAGGCGCTTCTGGATAAATATCCGAAAGCCAACATAACCGATGACGCAATGTACAGAAGAATTATCTGCCTCATGAATCTTCGTCTGTATGACAAGGCAAGGGCTGAAGCTTCAAAATTTATGAAGGACTTCCCCAGAAGCCCATTTGCACAGAAGGTAAGGGATTTAATCGACGAAGCAAAAAAGAGAAGCTACGATATGCGTTTTATGCCCGCTGCTTATGTTTAGTGGGGTGAAAACTCTATTCCCTTTTTCCTGCAGAATTCCCGGACTCTTTCCGACATTTTCCCATAAAACAGACGGCTTTCCTTATATTTTTCCGTTAATTTGCTGTAATTCAAAGCACCGAAGGCTATTGTGCCGGTAAAATCAATTTTTTCGAGTATTGTGTCAATCTCCCCCGCAGTTCTGTCTATATTTGGAGTTGGATAAGGCTCCATACAAACCCAGGTATTCCCTCCCCTTTCCGACACTTTCCTTAAAGACGAAAGCCTCATTTCATAGGGCGCTGTAAAAGGCTCCATATGCAGACGGAAATTTTCATTGAGAGAAACAAGAGTAACCCCATAGCAATTATCCCCATGCAGCTCCTCCACAGGGAGATCATCGGGATAAAACCCCTTAGTCAGCGTGGTTACAGGAATCCCGCAGGAATTGACGGCACGAATGATATAATAAGTAGCTTCCTTAACATCGGGAATCAAATCACCGGTTCCGGGGTCATACATAAAGGGATCAGTCATAAAACTCATAACCACACGCCTGATCCTACCCTGCAGCTTCTTCAGCTCCTTATCGATAAGCTCCCTGTAATTTGACACAACAAAGGGAATAAGCCAGTCTTTATAGGAATTAACCCTGCCGAACCGTTTCGACATAAGATAAGCATAACATGGAAACCTGCACCCATGAGAACAGCCCTGAACATGATTAACAGCCCACCCATCAGGCTCAAAACTGTTTTTGTATAAAAGGGTTTTTCGGGTTGTCAAATTAATGATACTGCCTTCAAATCGGAAAAAATATTTTCGTTCCTGCACAAAGGCGTGCTTTTCTTTATACACAACTCAATACTATGTTTATCACAAAAATCAATAATTGTTTGTGCAGTATTCTCATAAAACATATCATTGTCAGTAAAAAGACCGGAAGTTACATTATAGTTTAATTTTCCAAAAACAAGCTTCTTAACAAACTTTATTCTTTCAAGGAGCGGAATTATATCAGAAGCAGAAGAATCAATATTTGGGGTTGGGTAGGGTTCAATACTCACCCAGGTATTATAACCGGCTTCGGATAGTTTCCTGAGAGATTCAATTCTTGCCTCATAAGGTGCAGTATATGGTTCAATCCGTCTTCTGAAATCTTCATTTAGCGACACCAGAGTTATGCCAAAAAAATTATCTTTCAGATAGTCATTTTTCAGCAGTTCTTCAGGATAAAAGCCTTTTGTCAGAACAGTAACAGGAATACCATATTGATTGATAATCCTGATAATACCGAGACTGGTTTTCTTTACCTCAGTATTCAAACCGCCTGATTCCACATCATACATAAAGGGATCTGTCATAAAACTCAGATGAATGTGATCTATAGAGGTGTAGAGTTTTGCAAGTTCAGCTTTTAAAATAGATTCGGCGTTTTCAACTATTTCAGGATGCAGCCAGTCTTCATAAGACTTAACCCTTCCAAATCTTTTTGACATCATAAAGGCATAGCATGGAAATAAACACCCATGTGAGCAACCCTGAATATGATTTACTGTCCACCCTCCATATTCAACTTTTGATTTATAAAGA
>JAJTBE010000085.1 GCA_021287065.1 Bacillota bacterium | reverse complement strand
CACTCTCTTTTTGCTGAACAACAACAGCCTGCTTTCCGGTCTGCGGAGGAATACTTTTCTGGCATCCCCCCATGGTAAACGCAATCAGCGCCCCTGCAACCAGAGCTTTTCCTTTCCATATCAGAGGCATATTCTCCCTGAGAAGCTCAGGGTTGTAAACAAATAGCTCTTCCGGCGGATAATCCGGCTTTTCGTATTTTTTTATGGGTTTTACCTGCATAATCCCTCACCTTTTTTAATAGTATTAATAATTACTTTTCTATTTCAAAACCTGATTTTGCAATGCAAAGCAGTCTGTTCGGCACTACGGGCTGTCATCACCCGGAAAAATGACTCTTTGAAACAGTTTTTTACATAATCTCATCAGGCCGGTTTGTATTCATCTCCTCTCTTTACGGATTTCCCGATAAATTCCTGATAACCATTCATGCAGGGTTTATCCTTATTTTATTGAATAACCACCTTCCAACAACACTTTCGGAGGCGAATATGTCCGGCAGTTTCAAAGATAGAAGAAAACACGTCCGCATCCCGATGGTATGCGTTATCCAGATTGGAATCGAAGGCGAAGGCGAGATGCAGCACTGCATGCTGGTGGATCTTTCAGCCGGAGGCGCCCGCATTCTCAGTCAGTTTCCCATAGGCGTGGGAGATACCCTCGAACTGATCATCCCCCTCTCGGAAACCGACTCCGTTTACACCAAAGGCAACCTCGTCTGGGTCAAAGAGATGGAACTGATGAAAGAATACCGCTTCGGCGTGGAATACATGGCCGGAGTCCAATTCGGCGAACCCAACCAGCAAATAGCTGAACATATTAAGAATTTCACTGAGAAGTAAACAGACCTGAAAGCTCCCCGTTATGCAATCCCATCCGTTTACCTCCTTTCTTCTCCGGAGTATTGCGGATAGTTGTTTTTACTGTTGTTTTAAATTTGTTCCGTTTTCTGACAAATGTTTATACCGGCTGCCCCCAACCGGCTGCCTGTCCAAACCATGCGTTAGATGTTGTTGTATCAGGGATTTTCCCAAATTGTTGTAAGATTTTAAGAATCCTGCTTTTACCGGATTCGTTTAAATGTATCTCTGCTTATATTATACAATAATCTCATTTTGCTGTTGTTTACATCTTGTAAACTATTTGTTGCAATTTCCGTCAGCGGAAAAATTGCCCTCAAGCCATGTAAACACTTCCCCTGAACAAATTTCCCCACCGATAATTATTCATCCTGAATCGTGTATTACCATTTTATCAAAATTTTTACTATACCAGCGGGATTGCTTCACCCTTTTGCAAAGTTTTTGCAATAATAAAGGGCAGCGAAACTTATTGAAAGTTTAAATATTAGTATGCTGGCAAAATTCCGGAATTGCCTGCCATAACCTTTCCATCTGAAAGTAAGTATGAAAGATCTTTTCCGGAAGCAACAACCCTCTTTCAACATCAAATTCGATCATCTTTCATCAAACCAAAACCCCTGGAACCAACCCCCGATTTTAGTCGGGGACGAACAGAACCCCATAACCGCTTAAATCTGAACCATTCATTTCTCCTGATTTGATTCTTTCTCCTGAAAAATGCACTTTGAATATTGGCATTTAATGATCCAAAATGAGACACAAAAAACTTTGTTGCTCATTTTTAGTGGTTTTTGGTAAACAAAAGGAAAAAAGGCTGTTCCGGAGAATAAATGGACCATTGAGGTGAAGATTATGAATCCGTATATTCCCGATTTGCTTCCTCCGGAACCCTTGAAAATTGGAAAATTCATAAAGCTTATTGGCAATTCACGTGCTGAACTTGCCAGATATGACGGAATTCTGCAGGGGCTTCCCAATCCCGGATTGCTTCTTTCGCCTCTGATTACTCATGAAGCTGTTGAATCTTCAAAAATTGAGGGCACCTATACAACAATGGAAGAAGTCCTCAGCTTTGAAGCGGCGCCAAGCCGGAAAAATCCAAAGTTTGATGATATTGAAGAGGTTCTCAATTATCGCAAAGCGCTTTTATATGCATCAGAAACCCTTCGTGAGAGAAATTTTTCACTTTTTACGCTCAGGGAAATTCATTCCATACTTCTCGATGGCGTGAGAGGTCAGGATAAAGCAAGGGGCAACTTCAGAAACAAACAGGTTTTTATCGGTGCAAGAGGGCAAAGTATCGAACAGGCAAGGTTTATTCCCCCTGAACCTCTGGCTGTCCCGGCGTTAATGGAAAACCTGGTTGAATACTACCTTTCCGATGACGAGATCGATTGCCTTATTCAGCTTGCCGTTATTCACGCACAGTTTGAAATTATCCACCCCTTCGAAGATGGAAACGGCAGAATAGGCAGAATGCTTGTTCCTCTGTTTCTTTTTGAGAAAAAACAACTGTTTTCGCCCACATTTTATATAAGTGCATTTTTTGAAAAAAACAGGGATGAATACACCGGCAGACTGAACAGAATCACATCTGCCAACGACTGGGAAGGATGGATCGCCTTTTTCCTCAATGCCGTAACCCAACAGGCAAAGGACAACAACCGTAAGGCAAAACTGATTCTCGAACTGTATAACGATAAAAAGGAACGAATCCTCAAAGCTACCGATTCAAAGCACACAATAAAAATTCTCGACGCCCTTTTTCATAAACCTGCATTCACTTCCGCCGAATTCGCCCGCCTTACCCAAATGCCCAGGGCAACCATAGCAAGAATCCTCGAATCCCTCGAAAAAGAAGCAATAATAAAAACAATCCGCCCCTCATCAGGCCGCCAACCCGCCCTGATGATCTTCCCAAAACTAATAGCCATAACCGATAGCTGATTATAATGCATTTAATGATCCAAAATGAGACGCAAAAAACTTTGTCGCTCATTTTCAGGGGGTTTTGGTAAACAAAGTTTGTTCAGACCACTTAACAGAAAATTCAATTAATACCATTTTGCCAGAATGTTTGCCAAAAAATAGGATTACAGATATTGTGTAAAAACTACTATTACCACAACTCTAACCCTATTTAATACCAACTTTCCAATATAATTGCTGTACGCTGGCAAAGCTAATCGGTCAGTCACCGGAATCGTGAATAACTCACCCGCATTGGCATAATGCAGATATTTTTGGAAAACTGTATAATATATCTGATTGGGTTGTTTCCCTTTTATAGAATTTTACCCCAAACCGAAGCCATCAATTCTGCCGGATTTTATTCTTTACCTTGAAAATTGACTCTATGAAATTGGCTTTTACACAATCTCTTCATCCCTGGAATAAATTCAGGGCAGGCTTACCTGTTTTGCAGGGATCGTAATAACAAGCTGCAACTACTATTTTAAAATATGATATAAGATGAGTCTTATAAGAGGTTTATATGAAAATAAGATGTTTTGTTTTATTCATAATGCTCTGGCTTCTTTCTTCATCTGCCTTTTCGTCATCTACCTCCGATTCTGATTATCGTATGGTTTTACTTGATTATAATTCTGAAAGAAGCAATGAAACCATAAGCTTTATAGAAATGGCAAAAAATGAGGGTGTATTTACCCTCAAAGGGGAAAGCAAGCCCTTCTTTATGGGGTTTTACAGGTACTATGACAGATATATGAGGTATCTTGATGCTAAGGGAAACCTGGTTTCTATTTCATCCATAGACGGAAACA
>JAJTBE010000162.1 GCA_021287065.1 Bacillota bacterium | reverse complement strand
AAATCCACCGAGCCCTATCCCTGCCCCCCAAACCCCTGAGAATGAAAAAAACAGAACTGTAGTGCCCATAGCTCCATACAAAATCGCTCAATCAGGCATGACTACTGGGTTTTTGAGTTTTTGGTGGTAAAGATGGGTTAGCACACAATACAACATCTGCTTCTTCCACTGGTGAACCTGTTTTATTATCCTGAACAAAAACTATGATTTTTGATTTATCTTTTTCCACTGTAAGCCCAAGATCCGACACCGTAAAGAAAAGTGGGGGTCTGTCTTCATTCTGTGCCTGAATGGCATATAAGCCGGGAGCAAGGTCTTTGATTATCAGATCTTTCTGATTGATGAGATTCTTTGATTCTTCATAATGAGCGCCATATTGTACTGTCCTGACAAGCTTCCCCATTTTTTCAGCTTTGTCCTCTTTTATCAAGTTCTCCGATTCAACTTGATAGATATTAATAACAAAGGTCTTTTTAAGGGTTTTAACCGAAGGTTGCCCAACAGGATAAAAACTTATCCTGAATTCCACCGGATCCTGAGTATGAAAGCAATTTTTTTCCTGCCTGATAAAGAAATAATAATCATGTTCCTTACCGGAAACAGATTGGGCAAAACTAATAAGAATTAATGCAGCAAATAAAAATTTCAGGAGAAACTTCATACTGATCAACCTCTTCTAATTTATTTCTTATCCTCAATCACAAATATCGACTCGGCGCTGGAGCCTTCCATTCCGGGGGTGTACATCATCCAGGCTTTTGCCGGCATTGCGTGGAAAGTTCCGGGAGTTTCAGCTATCATCCGGTATTCGTATGTTGTTGTTCCCGGATCAACATAACTCGCAAAGAAGGCGGTTTTTTCATCCCTGAATTCCATACCGGAATACCGCCATGAATGGTCGGTAAATGAAGTGAGAACTTCACAACCTGCAGGTTTGGGATCTTCCAGAATCATATACTGACATACTTGTTCACTTTTTACGGTAAGTTTTACAAGAATCTGATCCTGAGATTTCAGGACGATTGGTTTTCCTTCCAGCGGGATGAGTTTACGATTTCCTTTTTCGTCTTTCTCCTGACTGATAAGGAAATATTCTCTTTTCACTTCAAAGCCTTTGTTTACAGGTTTGAGATTTTCATCAGAATCGTAGTATTTAAGCAACATTGAATAATAAAGTCTGCCTGTTCCTGATTTCTGAAGTTCAATTTCATTTTTGCCATTGTTCAGCAATTCAGCAGGTAACTTTAATTTTTTAACCGGCTCTCCGTCCTTAACAGCTCCCGCGAATTCAAAGTATCCCGCTTCCCTGTTGTTTGCCGATACACGGACTGAAAAATTTATCGCCGGTTCCTCAATGGTTTTTATATAATCGGTAATGGCGATAACTGAGATAGCCGTAGCTCTGGTCGAATACCAGTATCCATTCTTCATATTTTTGAGGAGATAATTCACAGAGCGGGCGCAAATCGGGTTTCCGGGTTCAATTTTAATAAACGCCATTAACGCAAAAGACGTAACTTCATCTATGTTTCCGCACCATCCGTAATACTTGTAGTCCCCTGTCCAGTGAGCTGTATCATCGTGTATTGAAGCTTTCTTCTCAAGAGTTTTCAGAACTGACAGAGCTTCATCATGCAGTTTCTCTTTTTCAAGAATCAGAGCAAGCAAAGCCAGAGAATAGTTATTCATCTTATCCTTCATTTTGAATAATTCCGCAGCCCTTTTTGAACATGGATCTCCGGCATATGAAAGGGCATAAAGGATATATGTTTTCTCTGTAAGATTTGCATCGGGAAAATGCTCATTCAACCAATTTTTACCGTTACTTATACAGGAGTATTCAATTTCATAATTCTTTTCACTGGCAACAGACAATCCATAAACAACATAGGCTGTCATCCAGATACTTGAGTCGTCTTCTTTCCACCAGCCCCAGCCTCCGTCGCTGTGCTGGTAATTATAAAGTCTGTCCAGTCCTTCTCTGACAATGGCAGGCATATTCTCATTGAGTTGACTGTTTGTGAGTTTAAAGTTTTTATAAGCTCTGCTTGTTATCACAAGAGGTAAAAAACGGCTCATAGTCTGCTCGGTACATCCGTAATGATAATTGACAAGATAATCAAGAGCTGGAAAAACAATAACAGAGAGGTTTGAATACATCGTAATATTGTGCTCCCCGGTATTCAAATCACAGGTCTGAGGCAAATCAAACATCAATTTCTGTGAGGTATCGGTTTTACCTGATTTCGAATCGGTTTTTTCAAAACCATGATTTACAACCGGTATAGTTCTTTCCTCAGCGTCAGAAACTTCATCAGTCATGGCAAAAAGGGTGAATTTTGCTTTTCCGGGCTTGTTTACCTTTACTTTCCAGTCAGTTTTAGCAACCCCATTGGCAGAAACCACAGTTTCCCTGCGGGCAGGAGAGATTATCTCAGCACCCTCTGCCTGCAGTTCTATAGCGATATTCTTTTCACTGGTCAGATTGTTATGGACAATACCCGTAATCACAGCTTCATCCCGTTCAGTAAGAAATCTGGGAGTGACAACCCTCGCCATTACTTTTTTTGATGCTGTGACCCTGATCTGATCCTCGCCGAACTTAGAATCAGCAGTTACGGCAAGTGCTCTTGAGTTCCATGTTGTCAGTGAATCAGGCAGTTCAAAATGAACAATAGCTTCTCCGTTCTGATCTGTGATTATATTCGGGTTAAAATAACATGTGTCAGGGAAATTAAATCTGATCTCACCTTTATACTCATTGGCTTTAGCATTATATTCTCTTGGTATTTCGTAAAAACAGATCTTGCCGGCATTTGGATTATCCAAATCAACAGTCGGCAAACAAGAATCTTTGAGCCTCCTGTCAAAAAAATAATTTCTGTTGGCCTTGTCATTATAATCTTCAGAGTTCACCGTCTGAACACTCTTGGAATAGAGAATTTTAAACTGATCCAGAAAACCAACCGCTATCGAATTATATAATGAACCCGGGTTATACAACTGAAAAATAGCATCATCAACAATACCAAGAGTAACCTGTGCTGTTGCAGGTTTGTTGTTACAATATTTTGCTTCTATTTTAAAAGAGGCATGCCCCCGTGGTTCATAGTCAGGTTTGTCGGGAGTTATTTTTAATTTCAGGCCGGTATCTGTCTCCGGTGTTAATATATAAGTTCCTCTATCAACAAAGTCATTATTCTTAAAATAGCTAATACTAACTGCAATATTTGATGTCATTTTTTCAGTAACAGGTATCTCTATTTTATTTTTTAACCCGTAAACACTCATAACATAGTAATCC
>JAJTBE010000129.1 GCA_021287065.1 Bacillota bacterium | reverse complement strand
TTTGGTTTGTTTTGGGGCGAACCTGCGGGTTCGCGTCGGGGTTGCAAACCCCTCCTACGATCGCTGGCGAACACTTGCCGTTATTGGGTTTACCAGCCTCTCAGGTCCAATGCCGCTGAGTGAGTAAAATCCACTCAAATCTCCACCCCCATACTCTTGTTTTTCAAAGAGGGAGGTTCGGAGGGAAACCCGCTTTTCCAAAAAAGCGTGGTTACCTCTGAGGGGTCCAAATCATCCGGTGATTTTTGCCCGAATAACCGCTTTTACCGTTTGTAAAGCTGAAAATGAAACAAAACCGGTTGCAGAAAACCAATCCTATGTTCTTACAACCGGCAAATAATCCTTGTAAAGTTAATGCAGAGCTTATTCTATGCTGAAGCTTACGTTCATAAATATTTCCGCATTGAGTGTTTCCACTGAATCCGAAATATAATCATATTTTCTTGCATGTTTGAATAAAGTGTAGCCGCAGAAGGGACTTTCGATATTTATACCTGATCTGATGTAAACACTCTTAATTCCGGTTATTTTCCTGTTCATTCCTGCAGCTGCTTTTTCCGCAATTTTCCGTGCTTTCTGAATGCCGTTGTCTATTGCTGTTTTCTCAAGGGTTTCCGGGTTCTTTACGGCAAAAGTGATTGCATTTATTCCTGATGCAAAACCAGGTCCGCCGTAATCCCCTGATGATGCGCCTGCGTTGTTCATTGCGTCCAGAAGTCCGGTGATTTTTCCATATAGATTTGCTTTTGATTCCTTATCAATATTTTCAATTGTTACGCTTATTACTGATGCCGCTGTAAACCCCTTTATCTGGCCGTCTCCCGACATCATAACCCTTGAATCGCTTGATAAAAACCTTATTTCACCTGCAGTAACATTTTTGAATCCTTTATCGCTGAGAACTTTAAGAGCTTTTTCCTTTTTCTGTGAACATTCTCTGAAAGCTTCAGCCGATGAACTCCTCGTATCTGTAACATTGAAAACAAAAATAGCTGTGTCAGGAACCGCTTCCGCACTTCCCGATGTGCAGACGGATATTGTTTTGTCGCCTACAACCACAGGACCTTCCTGAGCGAATGCATTTACAGCGCAAACTGCTGTAATTAAAAGAACCATTACCATAATAAGAGTTTTTTTCATAATTTTACCTCCTGTTATTTAAAAGTTGTGTAAAGTTTCAGCTTTGCCTTGAATTGCAAAAAAAACTGTGGAATTATTGTCGGAATGTTGTCGGATTGATTTTGAATATTGTGATTTCCGTTGCTTTTTAAATTACTATTTCCATTGCGATTCCTATTGCTGCTGTTTCTGTTTCGATTACCGGATAGCCGATATCCCGCAGTTTAATCCCCGAATTGCAAAGACCGCAAAGTTTTTACTTTTCCATTCTTCTTAGCTGTTGATCCCCTGCCTGCTGAATTTTACTGCTCCAGCAGTTTTCCAAATTCTTCCGAATCCTTCATCGGATTGAAATCAGAATCTTCCCTTGCTATTTCTTTCCATTTTTTATCATATCGTATTGCCTGCGCCAGAAATTCAAGAGCGCTTTTTTGATCTCCGTTGAGGGCATAGCTGCAGGCGAGGTTGTAAAGTGAAGCGTCGTAGTTGGGGTTAATCATCATGGCTTCTGTGAAACACTGCTGCGCAAGCTGAACTTTCCCCTGTTTGTGGTAGATTACACCCAGATTGGCGAGGGCAAGATAATCGTCGGGTGCAAGATCAACATTTTTCTGAAAACATTCGGCGGCTTTGTCGTACTGTCCCAGTTTTTCGTAAGCTCCACCAAGATCATTAAGGGCGTCTGTGTCTTCCGGGTCCGTTTCAAGAGCTTTTGAAAAATATTCTACCGCATTTGTGAACTCACCGATTTTACTCATTGCCAGACCAAGGCTCACAAGGATAGCGGCGTTATGGTGGTCCAGTTTTAATGCCCGTTCGTAGTAGTCGATTGCCATCTGATATTTTTCCATATTATCACAGGCCGTCCCTGCAAAGAACAGCGCCGACGGCTCATCAGGCTTTATCGCCAGCGCTTTCTGGCAGAAAACCAGAGCTTCGTCATAATCACCCATATCAGACAGCGCATTAGCCATATTTACATAAGCTTCCGTAAAATCAGGCTTAATGCTTATAGATTTGCTAAAATACCTTATTCCCTGCCTGTATTCTCCCATTTTGCAGAATGTCAGGGCTGCATTGTTAATCAGTTCATAGTCCCCGGGCCTGAGAGCGATGGCATAAATAAAGAATTCGAGAGCTTTTGTGTATTCTCCCAGCTCAAAATAAGCGCATCCTGCACAATAAAGGTTCTCGAAAGTACCTTCAGGCAGATCTTTTTCAAGGGAAATATCGAAAGCATCCTTGTCATCAAACTGTCGGAAATTATCCACAATTATTCGCTCCCTAAGTTTTATAATTTGTTTGTGCTATATGAAAATAAACACCTTGTTCGCCATTTGTATAAATTCAATCATTTGCCCCAGAGTCCTTTTTACATGTAAAATTCCTTTTTGAGAAGAGTGAATAGTTTGAAAAACTGCAGGATTAGTTGACAGCGGAGCAAATTTATATGCATTCCGGGGGAAATTCCCCATAAAAAATTATGCCGGTGTATTAACAAACTCACCAGTGAACATAATCAGGCAGGAAGGCGGAGATGGACATGGCAGACATTAAACCAGCAGAAAATGAAACTCAGTCCCTTATAAATAAAGAAATTGTTTATGATGGAGAAGAATACAGCAGAGATACTGTTCAACAGATGGTTACCAGCTACCAGAACCAGCATCAGGAAAAAGTGAAGGAACTGGAAACCCTCCGCAGGGTTCACGATGAAATAGCCGCAGAAATGAACAAGGACCTTGTGGAATCCCGCTCAGCCTGGGATTATCTCAAATCGATGATGACCACCGATGCAAAAAAGAGAAGCAGCAATTTTAAGGGGCTTCTCGAAAAAATACCCATCATCAAATCTTATGTGCCTGAAAGACCGATTTCAGAACTCATTCAGGAAAAAATACTTGTGGCGGAAAAACGGGCAAAGGAAATGGGGATGTTTCTTGATCGTATCGAATCAGAAATAGAAAGCCTGCGAAACGACATCACCCGTCTGAATAAAAAAATGGTTGTCGCCGCCCACAACGAGGAAAAAGCAGCAAAATATATTCTCGATCTTAAAGATTACAAAGCAAAACTGGAAGCGGAACAAAGTCAGAATTCTGACGCAACCGCAGAATTCAGGGAAAAATCCGCAGAAATCGATGAAGTGAAAAAGAAAATCTGGGAGCATGGCGGAAAGTTGCGCATATACAGCAATGCAGAAGACAGAATTTCAAATATTATCAAAATGGACAACAATTTCCTCGAAATCCTCACAAACCTTCATACCAATATTACTATTCTCTTTGAAGCTGCCAATGAAGTTCTGGATGATCTGCGGGGGAATCTCAGCGGTCTTGCAACAGTAACCGAAGCCAGCGATCTCACCCTCAAAATGCAGGATTCGATGGAATCACTCAAAGACAGCGTCAACAAAGTGGCTGCCCTTGCATCAAATACTTCTCTCTATCTCACCCAGAATGTTGAACGTATTATTGGCGAAATGAAAGTGTATAACGACGACACCACAAAAATGGTGGAGGACAATCTTGCCAGAGAACGGGAAATCAAGGAAAAACGGGTTGATGAAACCATAGAACTTGCCGCACGTGAATACGGACTTCTTTCAGAAGCGAGAAAATCCGGACCGGAAGAGGAACAAAAGCTTTAATTAAAAACCAGGCATGTTTTCGTATGTCTCTATGACTTTCTCAAAATAGGAAGTCATAGAGGTGTTTTCCTTATCCTGTGCTTTGTATGCAGATAATATCTTTGCATCCATTTTGGCGTCAAACAGACGATCCGACATAGGATAAAGAACTCTGTCTTCCCTTTTGCTGTGATAACGGATATGCTGAATGTAAAGCCGGAAATAATCGAGTATTTCCCTTTTTTTCTGATTGTCTCCCCTGTTATACTGCTCTACTGCCATAAGAGCTTTTTTTGTATAATCCCTGCCAAGGTGATGGTCATGAACCAGCTCTTCGATTGGCAGATCTTCCCTGTAGTCACAGGCTTTCTCAAGGGCGGAAAAAAGAACTTCCTCTTCCTTGCTATGATGGAATTTTTCAATATAATCCCGTATAAAAGCAGATGAAAACTCAAAAAAGCCCGGAGGCTGCCTCGAATCTCTTTCAAACCTGAAAAGAGCTTTTTCCAGAATATTCAGAAAACGCTGGATAATTATGTGCTCATTCCTGAGAATATCTGATGACTTCATAAAAGATATTTCGACAAAGCCCTGTATTTTTCCTCTGCATGATAACGATGGATGTCGATTTGAACATAAGAATCTGAAGGAAACAACTATTTCCTCAAAACTGTATCAACTGCTTCTGCCAGATATTTTTCTGGAATTTTTCTGATATTGATCTCACCGCTGAAATTCCGGAATACTATGTTTTTTTCATCCGGTGATATTCCGGGAAAAAACTGAGAGCTATTTTTTCTTTTAAATTGATATGTTTTCAGAATTTTTCCCTGATGATTACAGAGTATGACAGATATTTCGTTCTTCCCGCGTTCCTGTTCATTAGG
>JAJTBE010000128.1 GCA_021287065.1 Bacillota bacterium | reverse complement strand
TTATTACCCCTATGACAAGGGGGAAGCCAGAAAATCAGATAAACATCCTCCAAAACTTATTTTCAGCAAAAAAATGTATGCTTTTACACCTATGGAAATCGAATCAATTCCCAATGGTTTTGTGATTACATGGTTTCCAGGTGCCGGAAAGAGTAAATTGTATATAGTTTATATGGAAACCGGCGAGAATCTGAAAGAGGTGTTCGGTGAGATTTATGATTATCTGGAAGTAGTCTTTGAAAAGGGAAATATGAACATACCTCATCTATTCTGTTCAAATGTCTATTTTAAGGGAGAAGACAAAAAAGAAAGGATAACAGAAGTGTATGAAACTGATGTTTATAATTTCGATAAAAAGCAGGCAAAATATGTTATATTTAAGAAAATCAAATATGATTCGAAACATAAGTTTGCAGACAGGTTCAAGCTTGCAGGGTTGAAATACTATCAGTTTACGAGATTCAGGTGGCTGAAATAAAAAGAACTATGATGACTGCTACTAAAAATGATAGAGTTTCTGAGAATGAAGGGGTGTGCTGGTTTATTGAAAAATCATCGGTTAAGAAGATGTACTATGTTTAAATTTAATCGAATTAGTTGAAATGTCCGGATTATTCCGCCTTATCAACCTTATTTTTCCATCATTTTGTTTATTTCCGTTATTTGTTTCCTTATGTTTTTGTCTGAGTTGCACAGGGTTGAGGCTTTTTTCAGGTTTTCCTTTGCTTTTGTTTCGTTTTTCATTGCTATGTTGATTCTGGCGCTGTCTATGTAAAGCCAGGGGTTGTTGGGTTCTTCGTTTAGTTTTTGGTTGATGGTTTCGAGAGCTTCTTTGTTTTTGCCAAGGATAAGATACACGAAGGGGGATATTTCTTCAGGTTCGTTTTTTCTTTTGTTTACAGGGAGGGATATTCGTTTTTCCGCATCCTGTTTTGCTTTTTCCATATTATTGAGTAAATAATAACACTTTGCTCTGTCATCAAGGAGTTCTCTGTCATCGGGTCTTTTGGTCAGGCCTTTTGTTATCAGTTCTGCTGCCTGAGCATATTCGCCTTTGAGGATCTCGATCTCCACGAGCATTCTGATGGCTGTCATTCCTGCTTTCTGGCCCACCCGTGAGTTTATTTCGAAGTCGGGCTGGAGTTTTTCGATTTGTCTGAGAACATCATAGATTTCTTCTTCTCTTTGTCTTCCGCCGTATTCGTTTTTAGCCTGATCCATGTTCCGGGCAAGCTGAAACAGGATTATTGCTTTTATGTCATCGGAAACATCCTGTTTCAGAGCGTCCCTGAAGTCTTTTTCAGCTTTTTCCGGTTCTTTTGCATGATCATAAGCTCCGCCTCTCTGGGCGAGGAGATAAGCTGTGGCTACGGGTTTGCCTGCATATTTCGGAAGCATTTCATCAAATAATTTTATAGAATCGGTATATTTGTGATCTGCAGAAAGCTGACAGGCTTTTTCTATGTCGTCAAAACCTGATATTTCGCTGCCTCTTGGAAATGTTTTCATATCCCCGGCGTCGGATTTTCCTACTGTATTTCCTGAAACAGGCGGACGGGGTGCGGCGTCGCCGGGTGCCTGAATCCGGGGTTGGCAGCCTGAAGATATTACTATGAAAATTATGGCGAGAAACACGGAGCAAAAGCGTAGCACAGCATTACCTCAAAGTGATAATATTTTTTATATATTAACCAAAAATATGATTTTCCTTTTGTTGTACTTTCGTTGATTTTGTAACCGAAAACACAGGACAGGGGAGCTCAGCGCAGAAAATTAAGGAAACCCTTGTATGGAGGTTTATTATGGAAAATCTGATATTCAGGAAAGTTTGTGAAGGGGACATTCCGGAGGTAGGGGAGATTTTTAATTATTATGTTCTGAATTCCACTGCCTCGTTTTACTTTGAACCTCTGAATATGGATGAAATCAGGAAAATGGTGTTTTTCGAATCGGAAAGGCATGGAGCTTTTGCAGCTGAAGAAGATGGCGTTATAAAAGGATTCTGTTATGTTTCGCCGTTCAACAAACGGGAAGGTTATGACGGCGCAGCGGAGATTACCCTTTATCTGAAAAATGGATTTACTGGTATGGGGATAGGTTCAAAAGCTGTTGGGTTTCTTGAGGATTTCAGCCGCCAAAATAGGTTCAGAACCCTTATTTCAGTGATTTGTGGTGAAAATCAGGCGAGTATAAAACTATTTGAAAAAATGGGATATGAAAAATGCGCACTCCTTAAAGATATAGGAAAGAAGTTCGGCAGGCTTCTGGATGTGGTTTATTATCAGAAAATGCTGTAAACTCCCGACAATCAAAAGATTAGCAGATTTTGCAATACCGGCTCCGGCGCTTTCCTGATGAAGGCATTTGGATTCGCAAGCGAAGTTCCTTCCGTGTATCAAAATGGTTTTAACGCAGTCGGAAATCCTTTGGGGTTTTCAAGCCGGTTTTGTGAAGCTGAATTTTCTGCCGGGCTAATTTGAAACTCATCTGAACCCATATCTGGCAGGCATCCGGAGGGTGTGAAAATTTTATCTGAAAATTTTATTTAGTATGTTGACAAACATAGATCAGATGGCTATAATAAAACACGTTAGCCGGGTCGTCTAATGGTAGGACAGCAGACTCTGGATCTGTACGTGAGGGTTCGACTCCTTCCCCGGCTGCCAGCTTTATAAACGGCCCGTTGGTCTAGCGGCTTAGGACGCCGCCCTCTCACGGCGGAAACCAGGGGTTCGAATCCCCTACGGGCTATTTTTATTTAACTCTGAGCAGTCAGAGTTTTTTTGTTTTTAGAGGGGCTTTTAAGTGTATAACAGTAATCGTTTTTCTTTAAAACTCTAAAGTCTAATTCTATCAAGACCATGGATTCTAAGAAAGTGAATGTTCCCAGCTTTGTCACCAGCAATAATTATTGGGTAGGATTGTTCAAGTATGGAGTACGCAATACAATTAACTAAGCAGTCACAAGTAAATAAGGCTTGCCGATTTCTACTTTGTAAATCTTCTATGTATATGGTTTGTGCTGACTTTATTAATATGAGAGAACATTTATTTCCAAAGAAAAGAGGTTTTGGTGATTCATAGAATTCATCATTAATGTAAATGCACTTATTTTTTTCAATATCCCAAATCTGCATAGAATGATCATCAGAGCTTGAAATAGCCATTGATCCACTATAGTTTAGTGAAACGGAATTGACCCAGTTTTTGTGCTCAGTTAAGGTTTTAAGACATTCGCCTGTTTCAATATCCCAGACTTTTACTGTATTATCCCAACTTCCTGAAATTGCCCGCTGCCCATCAGCTGCTATCGAAATACTGCTAATCCAGCTTTTATGCTCAATTAAG
>JAJTBE010000053.1 GCA_021287065.1 Bacillota bacterium | reverse complement strand
TTCCTGTCTGTTTTTGAAACCTGAAATTATTTAATACTTCCTTTTCCAGACTTAAAATATCTTGCCACATCTGATGGGAAAAAATGATATTAGTATATTTATTGAAATTTGAATCAGGATTAACCTTTATAAAATAGTCGGTTTTATAAGTAAACTCAACTTCTTCCTCAGGTTGACGAAAAGAAGGACCGAAAAACTCAACAAACCTCTTACTTAGTTTTTTATGCAGATTTTTGCCTTCAGTTTGTTGAGAAGTTGCTTTTTCATATAGATATTCTATTACAACATCTCTTGTATGAAAAAAGAAGAAAATTAACTTAGCTATAGTGCTTTTTCCTGAAGCCTGAGGTCCGACAAAGAGAAGAATATTTCTGATTTCTATATCTATATCATCAATTGGTCCGAATTTCTTTACTTTGATTCTCTGAGCTTCAAACAATTAACTATTCCTTTTACCTTTCCCAAACATTGTTTACAGCCGGAAATTCTCAATTAAAAACAAAAAATCCTGCTTTCGCAGGATTTCTCTTGAATGCGGAGGGAGGGACTCGAACCCTCACGGCATAACCATACGCCCCTCAAACGTACGCGTCTACCAGTTCCGCCACCTCCGCGGCTGTGAACTTGCTGTTCACAGTGCGTATTATAGGACATGTTATTCCAATTGTCAATAAGTGTTTTTAAAAATATTTCAGCATTTTTTCCTGATTGAAAACTAAAGTTAAAAATGAGAAAACACAGATTTTTTCCTGTTTGATTATATACTTTTTCCCTGTCGGTAATGATATATACGGGGTGGATTTTTCCGATAGCGGAAAAAAGAATCTGATTCCGGGAATATATTTTATTTTTTTTGTATAATTCTTTTAGATGTAAAAAATGAAAAGACTGAAAGGAAAGGGTATCTGATGAGACGGATAATGGTTGCACCATCAGTGCTGTCAGCTGATTTTTCAAGGCTTGGAGCGGAAATCAAATCTGTGGAAGAGGCAGGAGCGGATGTTATTCACCTTGATGTGATGGACGGTGCTTTTGTGCCCAACATTACTTTTGGTTTTCCGGTGATCAAATCAGTAAGAAAGGTAACAAGTCTGCCTTTTGACACTCATCTGATGATCGAAAATCCGGACAGATACCTTGAGGATTTCAAAAATGCCGGATGCGACTGGCTTACTGTTCAGGCGGAAGCCTGTATTCATCTCCAGAGGACTCTTTCGGTAATAAGAAAACTGGGAATGAAGGCAGGAGTTGCGCTGAACCCGCACACGCCTCCGGATGTTCTTGAATATATAATGGATGATCTTGATTTAGTACTTATTATGACTGTAAACCCAGGGTTTGGGGGCCAGAAATTTCTGCGGACCATGCTTGCGAAAATCAGAAAAGTGCGTAATATGATTGACGAAAGCGGGAATAATATTCTTATCCAGGTGGATGGAGGGATTACTCCGGAAACAGCCCCTGAAGTTATTGCTGCCGGTGCAGAGGTTCTGGTTGCCGGTTCAGCGGTTTTTCAATCAGATGATTATAAAAAGACGATAGATAAGCTTAAAACGGGGGATTAAAATGAACAATACCGCCATCATTTATGATGACATTTTTTTGAAACATAATACTGGAAACCACCCTGAAAACCCTCAGAGGCTGGAGTGGCTTATTCCCGCTATCAGAAATTCGCCTCTGAACAGACATATTGACTGGTTTAAACCAATACCCGCCACAGAGGATGAAATCTGCCTTGTTCATTCTCCGGATATGCTCACATACATCAGGCAGAGAATTGCAGAAGGCGGCGGATTTCTGGATCCTGACACAAAGGTATCGGAAGACTCCCTCGAAGCGGCTCTTTCTGCGGCAGGGGCAGGAAAGCTGGCTCTGGGTCTTGTTTTAAGTCAGGATTACAAGCAGGTATTCATCCCTTCAAGGCCTCCGGGGCATCATGCCACATCATCAAGATCCATGGGATTCTGCCTGTTCAACAATCCCGCTCTTTGCGCCTATATAGCTCTGGATTACAAGCTGGCGGAAAAAGTGGCCATAATCGACTGGGATATTCATCACGGAAACGGTACGGAAGAAATCTTCTACACCGACGACCGGGTTCTGGTTATGTCAGTGCATCAGTTCCCCTTCTTCCCGGGCACAGGTTTTGCTCAGGATACGGGAATCCAGAAGGGGGAAGGTTTTAATATCAATGTACCCCTTCCCGAAGGTGCCGGCAGGGAAGATTATCTCAGGGCTATGAATGAAGTTTTTGCACCTGCGGTTAAGAAATTCGACCCGGATATAATTATTGTCTCTGCAGGGTTTGACGGGCATAAGCTGGATCCGCTGGGAGGGCATAATCTGGAGTCTGCAGACTATGGGGAAATAGCGGCGGTTACAAAGAAAATCGCCCTTGACTGTAAAGCAGGCGGCAGAATAATTGCATTCCTCGAAGGCGGTTATCACCCCACATCCCTTCCCGAATCGGTTCTCGAAATGCTTCATGCCTGGATTATCAATGGAAATGCATCCCATGAGCACGAAAAAAAGGTTACTGATGTTCTGTAAAAAAAATGTGAAGGAAAGAAACTCCATGCCGGAGAATTGAGCAAAATAATTAACTGCAAGGAGCATCTCCGCAATGAAAAGTTCCAAAAGCACAGAGAATTTCAAAGGTACCGACGAGTACCACCAGTATTTAAAACAACTGCTCAGCCTCAGCCAGATGCTTAATTCTTCACTCAATGTTGAAGAAGTTCTTAAAATGGCAATGGATCAGGTTGTTGACCTTCTTCGTGCCGAACGGGGCTTTATTATGCTCTTCAACGAAAAGGGAGAGCTTGAGCTTAAAGCTTATAAAAATGTAGATCCCCAGGCAATTCTCCAGTTCAGGGATATAAGCAGAACCATCATCGGCACTTCAACAAAAGAAGGCAAAAATGTGCTTTCGGTCAACGCCCAGAGCGACCCCCGGTTTAAGGATCTGGAATCGGTTCTCATGTCGGGGATGCGCTCGGTTATGTGCGTACCGCTGAAAGTGAAAGCAAGGGTAATCGGCGTAATCTATCTTGATAATCGTATTGAAGAAGGCATGTTCAGGGAAACCCACCTCGAAATGCTTTCAGCATTCGGCAACCAGTCTGCTGTTGCCATTGAAAACGCCAGACTTTACGAAAACCTTATCCGTTCTTACGACGAGAGGTTCCGCCTTACACAGGAGCTTCACCAGCAGGAAAAAATCAGGCTTGCCAGCGAGGAAGCCAACAGGCTGAAAAGCGAATTTGTATCTATTGTATCTCATGAGCTGAGAAGCCCACTTACCGTGATAAAGACTTACACATCAGCACTCCACAGGGATGTTAGTCTTGGGAAGAATGTTATTTCCGAAGAACAGAAACTTGATATCTACACAACTATCGACAGGGAAGTTGACAGACTGATGAATCTCATCAACAAGCTTCTGGATGTTTCAAGAATCGACGCAGGAAAGCCTATGGAGCTGAATCTCAGGGATTGCGATCTCAAAGGGCTTCTTAAAATTATCCTCAAACTTCAGAAAACATCAAAGTTCTATCTCGATTCCCATATTATCAAAGACAACATACCGGAAGATCTGCCCAATATCGTCTGTGATCAGGAAAAACTGTCACAGATTCTCTCCAACCTGATGGAAAACGCCCTCAAGTATTCACCCGGAGGCGGAGATATAAATGTTACCGTTGCCTACGACAGTGAATGGGTGGTTTTCTCCATCAGAGATAAGGGGTTGGGCATACCAAAGGAACACCTCGGCAAGCTTTTCAAAAAATACGAAAGATTTGAAGACGAAGACAGGAAGACGATTCCCGGAACCGGTCTTGGATTGTATCTTATAAAGCACCTCGTGGATCTGCATGGCGGAAAAATCTGGGTGGATACGGAACAGGGCAAGGGAAGCGAATTCAAATTCAGTCTTCCCCGCAGAACACAGCAGTAATGCAATTAATCCGGAGGCCAGTTTATGAGCGGAATTCCCGACGGCGGAAAAATGAAGCCTGTATTTGATCCATCCTGGAAACCAACCCATTGCGTATGGGAATTATCCATGGTCTGCAATATGAGATGTCTGCACTGCGGAACCTACGCATCGGGCGCTGCACGGGAAGACGAGCTTTCCACGGAGCGCGCTCTTGAACTTGTGGACGAGCTTGTTGAACTTGGGCTTCAGCGGATTACCCTGTCCGGAGGAGAGCCTCTTCTGCGCAAAGACTGGCATCTAATTGCCCAGCGTCTTATGAAAAAGGGTGTTAAAACCGGAATGATTTCAAACGGCTGGTTCATCCGTGAAAACATCGACAAAATAAAATCCGTGGGCGAATGGGATGTTATAGGCATGAGTCTTGACGGTATGAGAAGAACTCATGATGCTTTCAGACGGACACCCGGTTCCTTCGACAGAATCCTCGATGCATTCAGGCTTCTTAAAAAGAACGGAATTGAAACTGCAAGTATTACCTGCGTTTCAAAATACAACTTCTTCGAACTGGACACTATCCATGATGTGCTGATGACCCATGGAGTGAAAGCCTGGCAGATTCAACCGCTTTTTGCAGGGGGCAGAATCAGGGAGCATATTGACATGCTTCTTGATATTAAAGATCTTTATGAAATTGCAAGATTTGTGGCAAGAAAGAGAAAAGTAAGCCCAATGCAGGTGTTTCCCGCTGACGGAATGGGGTATTATTCAAGATTTGAAAAAAACATAAGGCCCGAAGGATGGTCCGGATGTCAGGCAGGTATGAGGGTTGTGGGGATTGAGGCAAACGGAAACATCAAAGGCTGTCTTTCATTGTTCCCCGAAGCTCAGGAAAACAATCCTTTTGTGGAAGGCAATGTTAAAGAAAAATCACTGCGGGAAATATGGGAAAATCCGGAAGCTTTTGCTTACAACAGGCAGTTTGACCCCTCAAAGGCAGAAGGTTTCTGCAAAGACTGCCGTCATTTGTGCGAATGCCGCTGCGGATGCACAGCGGAGGCATTTTTCTCAACCGGTTCAACATACAACAATCCTTACTGTATGTATCGGGAAATAAGCACAAATGGAGAACCTGAATACAAAACAACAGTGCCGATGACCACAGAATTTGAACAGGTGCTGGATGCCTATTACAAAAAGACTGATGATGAAAACAAGGCAAAAAAGAAACCGGGTATAAGATTTGCCGGTAAGCCTTCCGAGTATAAACCTGCAAAACTGAGGGCTTTCTGAAAAACATGAATTTCTACAAAGCTTCGAAAATAGTTTTCTTTGTTTATATCGCAATTGTTTTATTCATGTCGTTCTACAGATTCGGTCCCGACATTCAGACCGGCAACGATAAAATCAATCATGCCGCTGCTTTTGTGGTGTTTGCGGTTTTGTACTATTTTGCCTGGAATTCCTGTAGTCTGCCAGCAATATTCGGATACGGCATGGGTCTTGGCATCTTTATTGAGATAGTTCAGTATTTTCTGAAATACAGGAGCGCAGAGTTTGGCGATTTGCTTTCAGACCTTGCAGGGCTTGCCGTTGGGTTCATGATTGTGAAATTTTTATCAAGCCGAAACAAAAAAAGAGCCAACGCTCCATAGAAGAGAAGCCGGTGTTCTCCCGGCTTCATTACATATCTGCAGGAATTGGATCTCTTGTATCAAACACGAAATGTCCTCCGCCGTTCTGCCCGGCATAATCGATGCGGAGATTCTCAAAATGTTTTCTCGTTTTTCCGCCAACAAGTATCTTAATACCGTAACTCATATACAGTATGTCGTCTTTATTCACTTCGTCAGTGTAAAGTATCTGGAAATTGGAATTTTCGGCATGTGCCTCTTCTGAGAAGACCCTTAGGTATTTCTTACTGTTCTTGTTAACCCGGATCATCTCGGCTGCTTTGCGCGTTATTGAAACCATAGGAATTTACTTCCTTTCTTTAGCCGATCTTCGTCACCTTACTGATAATTCCATTAGCATATTTTCAACTAAACTCTTCTCATGTAAAGAGAATTTTGGATTTTTTACAGCGAATCTTCTCGCTTTTTCACACAGGCAATTAGTTTAATTTTATTCAATTTGTGTTATAAATATCAATAGTAAATTCTGGATAAATAATTATAATTAAAAAGGTTTTCAGGACATTTACACAAAAAATAACTAATCAACCGCACCGGTTTACTAATATATTATCCGAAAACCAAATCACAGCTTTTATAAAGAAAACTATTTTTTAACCGGGCGTAAATTATAATGGGGGTTTACTTTATGATATCAAATCTGACGCCTGAACAACTGGCAAGGGACGGAAGAATGGCAGACCTGGAACTTCTTCCTGATGAAAGCAAATGGATTGAAAAACACCTTAAACTTGACCTGTTGCCCTTCTGGAATAATCCTGCAGCTTTGGGCAATCCCATTGGAAATTTTCCCACACTCAGACTCAACGATGGATCTCTTCCAACAGGACCAAAGGATCCCAGACTTAACGGATTGGACACGAATCTTGTCATACCCGAACAGGAGTATGTAAGATCAAGGTCACGCCAGACATACGCCTACGGAGTAGCTTACCATCTTACCGGTGTAGAAAATTACCTTCACTATTGCAAAGCCGGTGTTGATTTTTTAAGAGCCAACGCGCTTGATCCGCAAACTCCGCTCTGCACAAAATCCGCCTTCACTTATTACGACACATCGAAAAATATATGGGAACCGCCAATCGCAGAACGCACAAGCCAGGATCTCTCATATTCCCTGATGGGGCTTGCAATGTACTATTATCTGACAAGAGATGAAGATGTTCTGACAGATATTATCAGCGTAAAGGACTATATTTTCCAGAATTATTATGATGATGAGCTTGAGTGGCTCAAATGGGATCTTCAGACTCCCGGAATAACTGAAAACTACCGAATGGAACTTGTTGCCGTTCTGGATCAGATTTCTGCATACATGGCTCTTATCACCCCATGTCTTCCCCAAAATCATAAATCAAAATGGCTGGAAGATCTGTCAAAATTCATGTCCAGAGTGGTAAGACATTTCTACAGCGAAAGATGCGATCTTTTCTGGGGTAGAATTGACAAAACCGAATTCAAAAAATACGGACAGAGACATGTTGACTTCGGACATACGATAAAAGCCTTCTGGATGGCATACAAAGTGGGCAACCTTCTTGAAGATAGCGCGTTGATAAATTTTGCAAGAGATGGAGCTGCAAAGGTCATAGATATGGCTTATCTGCCACCGGATTCCCATAATTCATGGGGTTCATGGGCAAGAGCATTCAAGAGCAACGGCAATATTGATGCAAGAAAAGAATGGTGGATTTACGCAGAACTGGATCAGATGACTGCCAACCTCGCTCTTAATGATCCTGTTTACATCGATATTCTTATCAACACATATAATTACTGGATGGAATATATGGTTGATCATAAGGATAAGGAAGTCTGGCATATGGTAAGGGCTGATAATACACCGGACATGACTCTGCCCAAACAACATATATGGAAAAATGCATTCCACAGCTTTGAACATACCCTTGTGGGATACATCTGCTCACAGCAGTTCCTCAACAAGGCAGTAAGCCTGCATTTTGCCTTCAATCAAGCCAATGTACCGCCGAGAAGCAAAATTCTCGCATACAACTTCGATGGAAAAATCAGATCAGTTGTTAACAACGGCAATGTCATCCTCAACCCAAAGAATACCAACATCATGGAAAAATATATCTTCAGGGATATAAAATAGGATTCCGGTTTACGGGAATGCTTCACACTTCTGCTAAAGGTCAGCAATAACAATGTGAAGCTGCCGGCTGGAAAACGATAACCGGTTACGATAAAGAAAAAACGCTCAGGTTGTCCCAAAGCATAATCACCAGCCTTCTGCTTTTGGGGCAACTTTTTTATTTATACACAACAGCAAAAACCTTATCAAGCTCTATCATCTGAATATATCCGCCGTCATCCTGAATTTCTATGAATTTGTCGGTTTTTCTTGCTATTCTTCCAGTGATGGAGGCATCGGGTTTTTCGTTATTCCATGATCCGATATTGGAATATATGAAGATTTCGCTACGGGATATTTGTTTTTTTTCCGGTTCAGCTTTATACATATATACACTCCGCACATTCAGATATAATAATTTTCCGTTATTCAAGTGAATTATCCGCATGTTTTTCTTATCCTTCCGGAAAGGAACAAATACATGAAGCTGGTAAACGGGAGGAGTGTGGTTTGAGTTTGCGTTGTGGGCGGACCTGCGGGTCCGCGTCGGGGTTGCAAACCCCTCCTACGATCGCTTGCCATGCTCGTGGTTATTGGGTTTGCTGGCGGTTGGCAGTTGGTTTTGGGACCCGGGGGCAGGCGAGACGCCTGCGATCCGGCATTTGCTGGAGTTTTGCTACCGTGCTTTTGGGGGATTTGAGGTTTTTGTTTGCTGTATGGGCGGACCTGCGGGTCCGCGTCGGGGTTACAAACCCCTCCTACGATCGTTGGCGAAGCTCGTGGTTATTGGGTTTGCTGGCGGTTGGCAGTTGGTTTTGGGACCCGGGGGCAGGCGAGACGCCTGCGATCCGGCATTTGCTGGAGTTTTGCTACCGTGCTTTTGGGGGATTCCGGGTTTTTGTTTGCGGTGTGGGCGGACCTGCGGGTCCGCGTCGGGGGTGGAGAGCGCCAAGCGGTCGCTGGCGAAGGTTGTGGTTAGGAGAGGTGCTGGCGGGGAGTGGAGTTTATTATTGTAATATTTTCATAAAAATTTTTGGCTCTTCGCTATTTCATGTGGGTAATTTGAAATTCAGTTTTCCTGCTGTCAGGAATATCATCGTTATATAATTGTTTATGTTACGGAAACCTCTGGCTCGTTTTTTGGCTATCTGAATCAGGCTGTTTACTCCTTCGAGG
>JAJTBE010000049.1 GCA_021287065.1 Bacillota bacterium | reverse complement strand
TTGTGTAGAGATGTTCTGCTCATTTACTATCTGAGGAGGATAGCAATCTTCTTCTGTTTTAGATTTATTGCCAGTTTGTTCTTCCTTCCCAAAAGAAGCAAATTCATCCTGCGGCTTTAGATTACAGTTACTTTTGTGATTCATTTTATCTGTTTTTGCAACGCCATCCTGCCTCTTATACGCAAAATCAACATTATTACCCTCGGATTGGTTTTGCCATCCTGTAAACCAGTATGTCAAATTGTGATTGTTCCAATCTCTTATTGCATAACTTTCGTACATCTTTACCTCCACCTAAAAAATACAATTTCGAATCTCAGGAACAACTATCTCAAAAAAAGTCTTCCTTATCTAATATACGACAAACGGAAGAAAAAAAACCGAATTCTACAAAAATATTAATAATCATGCATTTGAAGTTTTTGTGAAAAACTGTTTGTAACCCATATGTATCAATGCTTCTTTAGTCTACTGAAAGATTGAAAAATATTTGACTATAGTTTACTAATAAAGAAAAATTTTGTTCGTCAACTCCACCCCAAAAACGAACTTTTTAAGAGAAAAAGTATGACTAAATTATGACTAAAGGCCATCTTTCGGCAAAGTTTTCTATCATTTTTCATCTGTTTTCTTCGAACTATTACAATAATAAGAACAAATCAAAAAACCCGCTGGAATCCTATTCCAACGGGCTTTCTTTGCAGTGCCGAAGGCCGGGATCGAACCGGCATGAGGTCACCCTCACCGGTTTTTGAGACCGGCGCGTCTGCCAATTCCGCCACTTCGGCATTTAGAGCATTTTGATTATACATTATTGATTATTTTGTGTCAACAAGGATATTTGCGGGCTTTGTTCCTTTAAATTCGGTTTTGCTGGTGTTTTTTCAGAAGGAGTTCAGGTGGTTGCATTTAACATTCAGGATGTTACGAAGTAAGAGGTTGTTCAAGGGGATTGGTGGATTCTTTCGGGTTTTTGCGGAAGTTTAAACCCTTTGCCGCTGCTGAAGATAAGGATGGCAGACGGCGGCGGTCCGCTGCTCCGGTGGATTGGACATTCTTCTGGTTATGGAATTGATGCCTGTGGGAATTAGTATCCGAGGCATAAAAATAAACCGAAAAAGTATTTTTCAGGAGGTAGCACCATGCCGGCACTGGCAAAGACTTATGATGTAAAGGCGATTCTGGAGAGACTGGGAATCGAAAAAGTCAATTATGGAGCATTTGATGGAGAATGGTTTGGAAACGGCAGTAAATCCGCTTCCTATTCACCCATAGACGGAGAGCTTCTTGGTGAAGTTATTCAGGCAAATGCGGAAGATTATGAGAGAGTAGTAAAAAATGCCGCAAAAGCGTTTGAAATGTGGCGTATGTATCCAGCTCCCCGCCGTGGTGAAATTGTCCGGCAGATTGGCGAAGAACTCCGCAAATACAAAGACGATCTGGGAGCGCTGGTCACTCTGGAAATGGGTAAGATTTATGCAGAGGGAAAAGGCGAAGTTCAGGAAATGATCGACATCGCCGATTTTGCAGTGGGCCTTTCACGCCAGCTTTACGGCTTGACTATGCACAGCGAAAGACCGCTTCACAGAATGTATGAACAGTGGCATCCTATGGGAATAATCGGAATTATTTCCGCTTTCAACTTCCCGGTGGCAGTATGGGCATGGAATGCTATGCTGGCAGCGGTTTGCGGAGATTCCATGATTTGGAAGCCTTCCCACAAAACACCTCTTTGCGCAGTGGCCTGCACAAAGATAGTCCAGAGGGTTTTTGAAAGAAACAACCTTCCCCCGGCAATTATGTCGCTGGTTATCGGCAGAGGCGCAGACATAGGCGACAGAATGATTAACGACAAGAGAATCCCTCTCATCAGCGCCACAGGCAGCACAAAAATGGGAATCACCATCGGTGAAGCTGTGGGCAGAAGACTGGGCAGAACCATTCTCGAGCTGGGTGGAAACAATGCGATTATCGTTTCTGACAAAGCAGACCTCGATATGGCTTTAAGAGCAATTCTGTTCGGTTCAGTGGGCACAGCGGGCCAGAGATGTACTTCAACCCGCAGAATCATTGCCCATGCCGACATTTATGATCAGCTCCTCAATGATCTGAAAGAAGCTTACAAATCAGTGCCCATCGGCGATCCTATGGAAGACGGAACCCTTATGGGACCCCTCGTGGATAACGAAGCGGTTAAAACAATGATGGAAGCTGTGGAAAGCATTAAGAAAGAGGGCGGCGAAATCGTTTGCGGCGGCGAAATTCTCACCGGTGATGCATACAAATCGGGCAATTATGTCACCCCCTGTATTGCAAAAGTGGAGAACAGCTACAAAATCGTCCAGAACGAAACTTTTGCCCCTATTCTCTATTTCATAAAATACAATACTCTTGATGAAGCTATCGCACTGCACAACGATGTGCCTCAGGGCTTATCTTCATCTATTTTCACCACAAACATGCTGGAAAGTGAAACATTCCTTTCAGCCAAAGGTTCAGACTGCGGTATAGCCAATGTCAACATCGGCACCTCAGGGGCTGAAATCGGCGGCGCCTTCGGCGGTGAAAAAGAAACCGGCGGCGGCAGGGAATCAGGTTCAGATTCCTGGAGAGCTTATATGAGAAGGCAGACCAACACAATGAACTGGTCAACCGAACTCCCTCTGGCTCAGGGAATCCAGTTTGGCGTGAAGAAGTAATTCCGGTAAACAGCAAATAATCAAACCGTTATTTCAGGGGAGACGGAAATTCCAATCCGTTTCCCCTTTTTGATTTGTCATCGTTTAACAGATCTATTTCTGCAACGGATTTTCCAGAAAATCACGGCAGGTCTTTACAAATCTTCGTGTTATGGATGAAATCCTGACATCCTTTTTAAATATGAATTCAAAGGATCTGTGAAGGTCTAAGGATGGGATTTTTATTTGTTTTAATATGCCGCTTCTGATTTCTGTCTGAACCGTTCTTTCTGAGATTACTGTAACTCCTATGTTTTCAGACACAAGAGCTTTGATAGACTGAGTGCTGCCAAGCTGCATGAGGATTTTTAGTTCAGCGGGATCAAATCCGGCTTTTCTGAGGGCATTTTCAAAAACAAGTCTGGTGCCTGAACCGGGTTCCCTTAATATAAATGATTCGGTAAACAACTGATGGATTTCAATCTCTTTAATGTTTTCAGGGTAGTGGCGGCTGGAGCAAACAAAAACCAGCTCGTCTCCGGCGAGTTTTTCCGATTTTATCATGCCGTTTTCAAAAGGACCTTCCACCAATCCGCAATCCAGAGTGCCTGAAGCTACTTTTTCCACGATTCTGCCTGTATTCTCAACTTCAAGGAGTATGTCGGTATGCGGATGCCCGTCTTTATACCGGCCCATAACGGGCGGAAGCACATATTCGCCTATGGTAAGGGTTGCGCCAACTTTCAGAATGCCATGGAATTCTCCCCTGAGGGAGTTCAGTTCATCCTGGGCTTCTCCGTATAGTGAGTCGATGCGCTGGGCAAAATTATAAAGAACTCTGCCTGCGGGAGTAAGTTCGGTTCCCCGTTCCCGTCTGTAAAACAGGGTTTCATTATATTCCTGCTCAAGTTTATGGATCTGCAGAGTTACTGCAGGCTGGCTTATCAACAATTCTTTAGCCGCCCCGGTCAGGCTTCCGCATCTTACCACCGTCAGGAATGTTTTTAATCTTTCATCCGGCATTTTATCCTCGATATAATTATATTTGTTTCAGAATAAACTGCATTGCCAGGCTTGACGAAGCAACAAGAATCCATACAAGAAAACCAAGAATAACAGGCTTGGGTCCGGTTTTAAGCATTTTTTGAAGATCTGCACCAAGTCCGACACCGGCAAGAGCCACCACAATCAGATATCTGCCTGCTGTGCCTGCTGCTGATGAAAATCCGGGTCCGAGAAGCCCTGTTGTGTTGATTGCCGCCATCATCAAAAAACCAAGGATGAACCATGGGAGAATCTGATTAAGTCTGAATTTGCCGGTTTCTGTTTTTTTCTGCATCAGCATCGCAAAAATAAAGGAAACCGGAATAATCATGGTGGTTCTTGCAAGTTTCGTTATAGCGGCATAATCACCTGCAGCTTTGCTGTATGAGTAGCCTGCTGCCACTACTGATGAAGTGTCGTTGATTGCCGTGCCCGCCCATAAGCCGAATCCGTAGTCCTGAAGATGGAGGAGGTGTCCCAGAAAGGGAAACATGAGGACGGCGACAACATTGAAAAGAAATATCGTTGAAATTGAAAATGCAATTTCGTCATCATCAGCATTAATAATCGGAGCAACGGCAGCAATGGCAGATCCTCCGCAAATGCCTGTGCCAACACCCACAAGACTCGTCAGTTTCCGGCTTATCCCCATTTTCTTTCCGATAATGTAAGCTCCAAGCAGCGAAACAGATAACGAAATCAGCATCACCCATAATGAGTCTTTTCCTGTTTTCCATATCTGGGTTAAACTAAGACTTGCACCGAGAATTATGATGGCATACTGCAATATTTTCTTACTGCAGAAGGAAATTCCAGGCTTAATGGCGGCAGAGAGGCTGAATACATTACCGATAAAAATTCCGATAATGATCGCAAACACAGGAGCGCCGATAACCGGAAACATTCCGCCGAGCCATAACCCGGCAAATGAAATTGCTATGCACAGAATCAACCCCGGAAAAGCATTTCCGATTTCATCAGTAAGTTTTTTTATCATGATTCAGATAACTCCATAGTGAGATTCAATATTTATACCAACAACCGGGTTGGTATAAGAAAAAATTATAACTTCTGCCAACTTCTGTCCTGAAGCTTTCGTCTTTTCTCCACTGAACAGGTAAAAGGGTAGCAGTGGAAATATTATGTCGGAAGAAGCGGGATGTGAACCGAATTTGCTGCAGCTTTCCGGGACAAACAGATTGTAATTGGATTTTGCGGAAAAATCAAATACAAATATCATATATATGTATAAGAATAACTTATGTGTTGAAGCAAAAATCTTGTCTTGACAAAGAAACAAATGTATCCTATAATAATATCAATGCAACAAAACCTGTGTCTTACGGTTTGAAATAAATGGGGATACATAGGTTGCCGCAATCAGGTGTTAAAATATTTTACAGCACTGTTAAAAAAATTAACACCACATTATTGAAAGAAAGAATCAGGAGGCAGCAAAATGGGTGCAAAATGTTTTTTTGGATACTGGGATATGGTTCAGGATGTTACAATGAAGCTTCTCTCGCAGATACCGGAAGATCAGCTTGATTATAAGCCTACTCCCAAAAATATGAGTCTGAAGGACCTTGCGGTTCACATGTTTGAGATGGAAAAAGTATTTGTCGGAGCAGCTCTGAAAGGTGAACTTACATTTGAGGATTTCAACTCTTTCAAGAGACCTGAGATTAAATCGGTTGAAGATCTGAAAGCTTTTGCAAAAGCAGTTCACGACGAAACAAACGAAAAGATTGTTACACTGCCCGAAGAAGAACTGGAATCAAAGATGGTTAAAACCCCCTGGGGCGAACAGTCAATTTTCGTCTTTATGAGCGGCGCATACGAACACCTCTGGCATCACAGGGGACAGCTCTATGTATATCTCCACCTGGTCGGCGTTGACGAACCAATCGGAATATACAGCTACCCCGGAATGACAGTGGGAGCGTAGGTTTTACTAATTTAATATTGGTTTTATGGGAGACCTGCTTTTTTAGAAAGCCGGTCTCCCTGAATGCCTCAATAGATAAGAAAATTTATTGATATGGCAGCCCCTGATACTACTGAATAAAGGGATGGAAATGTCTGATTTTATGCTGAACAGATATTGGAATGTTCAAATTTTTGAGAAAGTCTCCTGAAAAAGTTTTCTCCGGACCTCCATCCCAAAACTTTTGAATTGGGGGACCGACCGGGAGTTTATTACCGTCAGAGGGAACCACACTTTTTAAAAAAGCGAGGTTACCCTCCGAACCTCCCTCCTTGAAAAACAAGAGTATTTTTTGCCTGATTCGATACTTTATACCCAGAAAAAATGTCCATCTTAAATTCAAACAAAGCTTCAAAACAAATTAAAGATGGTGTGAGAATAACAAGAGCAAGAATGGCAAAGCTTACTGCAGAAAGCATGATAAAATACTACTGGAGTTCAATAGTAGGAACTGCAAAGAGTATTGATTTTGCAAAACATTTAAAAGAGGAAAAATTTGTAAGATTTGAAGAAATCATTGATGAATTTAGAAATAAATTCTCTGATGAATGGATTAAGTCAGATAAATTTAAGAATCGGGAATTTGATGTCATTCTTATGTTCTAAATAGGATAAACACTTTCGTTTAAAGAAACAGGTATGATGTATAAATATTCAGGGGAGGGGAGCATGTCTGATTTTTTGAGAAAATACCATTTCGGGTTTGTTGTTTTACTATTTGTTTGTTTGATTTGTTCCGTAAATTCCGTTTCGTGGGCTGATGAGGTTAAAGGCGGGGAGGGGAAGAAGGGGGTAACGGTTCTCACTCCTGTAAGGGAAGCAAAAATCGTCAGCGGGCGCAATCTTGTCTATTGCGCTACTTTCCAGCTTGCCTGGAATGAACTTTGCCATAGTGTTCTGAAGGGGAAGGCGTTGATGGAAGGCAGTCCTCTTCTTGCTGAACAGCTCAATGGAGTTTTTGAAAGGGAAAAATCACCAGCTGTTACCGGCGGGGGATTTATTGCCATGTCAGGAACAGGCGGGAGCGGGATTATTGAGAAAATAAACAGAAAGATTGAATCCGTATTTAAGGGGAAGATGGAGCCTGTTAATCAGGATGTTGGTGATGAAGATATTTTTGTTTACGCGGCGCTTTTAAGAAATTTTCCGTTTTCAGTAGAATATGATGATATTCATGCTGCCCGGAGGTTAAGTTTCAAAGGGGAAAAAGTGAAGTTTTTCGGTGTTCCTCTCTTTCAGGACAGAGCCGGAAAAATGCAGGAGCTGAAAAAACAGACTCAGATTCTGAAATATGATGAAAAATCCGGGGAGTTTATTGTCAGAATGGAATCAGAGCCGGTTGGTCAGGAATTGATTCTTGCCAGTGTGAAACCTGGGGATACACTTGGAAAAACCTATGACAAGGTAATGAACCAGATAAAATCAGTGAAACCTGAGAGTCTGGAGGAACAGGATACTCTGGCAATTCCTGAAATTGAGTTTTCTCTTACAACGAATTTTGATGAACTCACCGGAAAGAAAATCCTGAATAAAGCAAATACCGGAATTACAATCGGCGGTGCGGTTCAGGCTGTTTCATTCCATCTTGATAAAACCGGAGCCAGACTGAAATCCAACGCGGAGCTTCTTGTTTATGCCAACGGCAAATCCCACAAATACAGACAGCTTGTGTTTAGCAAGCCTTTCCTGATATGTATGAAGGAAAAGAAGTTGAAAACCCCTTACTTCCTGATGTGGGTGGATAACTCCGGGGTGATGAAGCTTCAGGATTAAGCTTTCATCGGAATTAACTCAGGGTTCGATCTCCTTTGCCCATGCCGGTGCGAATCTGCCTTTTTTGCTATTTCTTATTTTCTCTCTCCACTCCTCATCGTTCAGTGGGGCGGGGGATGTGAATTCGCAGTAGGACATCACAGCACCTTTGCAGAGGATGGATTTTCCTTTCCATGGGTAAAGAACATAGATTGATTTTGGTTTTGAAGTGCCTGCTAATTTGTATGATTTTTCAGTGGGATTGAAAGCAAATACAGTGATCCGGGGAGCGTCGTCGATTGGTTCCAGATAACTGTTGCCTTTGTAAAACATTGTTCCGGCAAGTGTTTCTCCATAGTTTTTTATGAAATCATTTTCTTCGTTTGTAAACTCAAGACCCTGAAGCTGCTTTTTTGAAAGTTCTTCGAGTTTGAGGCATATTTTTTTCAGTTCCGTAAGTGACTGCCGGAAATCTGTTTTGTCATCGGGAAAATCACCGGATATTCGGTTGTAATACTTAGTTTTACTCATAATATCCGATGCAATCTTTTCAAGTTCTGCTGCTTTGGGAAGCGGCTTCTTGCTTTTGCAGTGTTTGTTTGTGAATATTTCAAGTTTAAACTCATAAATTCCGAGCTTGGTTTCTTCATATGGGGATAATTTATTATGATGCTGCTTTCTGAGAAGATTTGCATAATCCAGCAGCATCGATTTTTGTTCTTCCTTTGTGTCTGTTGTCTGCATGATTTTGTTTTCTGAAATGCATTTCTCTGTTTTTTCGGTGAGTTTAGCAAAAGCTGCATAAAATTCGGGGACAGGCTCGATGAATCCTATGGGTTTTGATTGTCTGCAATATGCAATTGTATTCATTTTTACCTGAAGAGTCAGTGAATGTCGCATCAAAGACCATCCTGAAAGAACTGTCTGCAGGTTTTTAATTTGCCATAATCTGCCTTTCATAAAATCGGGAGCCTGTGTGTCCGGCGATTTGAAGAGAATGGCAAGAGAGTTAAGATAGTTGTTGTATAAATTCTCCTGCGAGGGGGTGTTTTTATTTTGGCTGATAATTTCCATGATACTTTTTGCGTTTTGCGGATCATATTTGTTTAGCAGGTTTTCAGCTTCAGTGGAGCCGAGAAATATTGCGGTTTCCAGACCTGTTGGATTTCTGCCGTCTTTTGTTGTCTGGCTGAAAATTTCGTTTTCAGGGAGTCTGTAAGCGGAAAAAATTCTGAAATTGATTGTCTGCTTTTCGGGTTGGTCGTTGGTTCTTAAAGAGTCATTTATCTTTGCAATATAATTGGGATTTTTTATGATGGATTCCCTGAAGGTTTTCAAGTCAGAAGACCGGTTTTCGGGATTGCCGGCGATTTTTATTATTTCAGACAAATCAGGATTATCACGGATTGGGATAAATGGATTCAAACCTGATATGAATTCACCGACTTCATTTCTAAGCCCGCTTTCGGATGAAGCTCCACCGAGGATGAGGAGGGCTGTTATCTCATCGTTATATCCGGGGCGGAAAGGGACTGTCTGAAGCCACTTCAGAGCCTGATAATAGCTGGTTAGGGAATGTGTTTTGGTGTAAAAGCCTGTAGGTTTGAAAATTCCATAATTTATTCCGGAAAAACCTTTGTCAGTCTGGAATAATTCAGGTTTGTCGATTCCTTCCGCCTTATGGATTTTTACTGATTCGGTTTTTATTTTGTGTAAGAGCTTTTTGTCTGTTTCAGGAATTTTCTCATCAAGCAGCATCAGAGCAGTGCCGATTACAAAACGGAGTTTTTCATTTGCCTGTTTTTCCGTTATTGTATCTGTCCTGATCGGAGGTTTTTGCGAATTAATCCTGATATAAATCTTTTTGAGCAGCACCGGCAGTCTTTTTGCCTGGGAATTCTCAAGCTGATGCATGTATTCTTCGTTTATGACATTGTAGGCATTGATAATTGTATCGCTGGTAATGAAAACCGGACCTTCGGGTTTTACATAAGGTTCAAAAATCTGATTGTATTCCTTATTGCCAACGATAAAACCGTTCTCCTTCAGAAACTGAAGCTGTTTTGGTTCAACAGAAATATTGCCTGTGTTGGTGTTAAAGTCAGGGTAACTGATTTTCTCACTGCTTGTTATGTTGTTTATCCTTTTTTTGTCCCCCGGTTTATCTTTTCTGCCGAAAAAAGAAGGTGCTACTGTTATTAATACAATCACAGCCAGAAAAAGAAGCATTGGTATTATTATTTTTGGTTTCAATTTATAGTTTCAGCTCCTTATTATATTCTCAATGCCCATGAATAAAGGCACGAATTTGTCTTAACGCTCATGAGTTTCATAACCATTCGCCCAGCTCCCAGAGAAAACTTTTTTAAAAAAAGTTTTCTCCGGACCTCCATCCCAAAACTTTTGAATTGGGGGACCGACCGGGGGATTAGGGGACCGACCGGGGATTTGGGGGCTGTCAGAGGGAACCACGCTTTTTGGAAAAGCGGGTTTCCTCCGAACCTCCTTCCTTGAAAAACAGGAGTATTGGGATTGGAGTGGTTTTTGCTAATTCAGTGGTATTTAGTCCACTCCGGCATATATTTTTCGGTTTCGCCCTTTCTGATTTTCTCTCTCCATTCCTCATCGTTAAGCAGGGTGGGGGATTTGAAATCGCAGTAGGTCATTACGGCGCCCTTGCAGAGGATTGATTTTCCTTTCCAGGGGTAAAGGACATAGATTATCCGGGGTCTTGCGGTTGCAACCTCCTGGAATTGATGTGAGACAGGATCGTAAGCTATGTCTGCAATACGGGGTGCATCATCCTTTGGTGATAAGTAGGAATCCTGTTCATAAAGCATGACTTTTGCCAGTTTCTTGCCATAATCTTCGATAAACAACGCATCATTTTCAGTTAAATCCTTGCCTCTAAGCTGCTTGTTGGAGATTGATTCCAGTCTGGAACACATGTTGTTTAATTCTTCCCATTTCCCGGAGAGATCTGATTTCATTAAATCCAGTATATAGGTTGTTTTCGATGAGTTGAGTTTTTTTCGATCAATTTTTTTGAGTATCTGGTTTATGGTATATTTTTTGTCGGCATAAAGCTTTAATTCTGTTTCCGTGATTATCAGGCGGAGTGTAATCTCCAAAAAGAAGAGTTTATTTTCCTCTTCTTCATTTGAAACAGAAGTATTATTCTTCAGCTTTCTGTATTCTTCAAGGCAATTAATTAATTTCTCTTCATTTGTCTTGTTGATAATTCCGACTTTGGAAAACAGTTTTGCTGATTTTTTGGATAGATCTGCGAGTCTGGAATAGAATTCAGGGTAAGGTTCGACAAAACCCGGTGTTAAGCCAGATCTCCCTATTAAAGCATAATAAAACTTTTCGTGCAGAACCATTGAGTGGCGCATCATCGACCATCCGGAAAGGGCTGTCTGCAGGCTTTTTAACTGCCACATGGATGTTTTCATGAAGTCGGGCATGTCTTTATCGGGTTTGTCCATCAGCTCTTTGAGGCATTGGAGATATTCTACGTAAAGGCTTTTTTCCTCAAAGTGCTTTTTGTTTTTATCAATAATCTCAAGTATTTTATCACTATCGAAACCATACTGTTTCTTAATTATTGAACCTGCAGCTTCGCTTCCGAGGGCGTACCCGGTTTCGATGCCGGAAGGCATATAACCGGTGATTTTCATCTCTTTTACAAGGACCTCAAACATTACGGAATCAGGAAGGGGCAGGGGAGTAATCAGGGTAAAACGGGGAAGCGGCGGTTTTTCTACCTTATTATCGTGTTTATGCCTCTGATAGCTGATTTTTGTGTTGCGTGCGGAATATTCGAGATGTCCCCTGAGATAATTGAAATCAAAGGTTGTTCCGTCTCCGTCCCTTGCCATTCCTGAGGCGTAATACATATCCCTGTTGTCGCCGGAGCCTGAGATTTCATTGCGGCATATAAAAGCTTCTTCCATATATTCCGCAATTTCCGGGACTTCATCTTCTTTGCTGTGAGGTCTGTAATCTCGTTTCAGGTATTCACATAGTATAACGAGGGCTGCAAGTTCCACATCGTCATCGGGTCTGAAAGGAATCTGCTGAAGCCATCTTACAGCTTTGAAATATGATGACAACTCCGGGGATTGGGTATAAAATCCGGTTGATTTGAATCTTGAATAATCAATGCCTTTGAATTCTTCATCGGCCTTTATCCAACCGGGTTCGATTATACCCTGGGCATCATTACAGAGTTTTACTTCCCTGTTGACGATACTTTCGATATGTTTGTCCTTTATGGGCTTATTGCTTCCTGCCAGCCTGAGGGCTACGCCGATGATTATTTTATCTCTCTCTTTTGCAGCTTTGTTGAGTTCCGGTCTGTCTTTTACGCCGCGGGTGGAAACTTCCAGATTATCCCAAAGGTATTCGAGAAATTCGGGGAATTTCCGTGCGTTGTTTTCCTCCATTTTCCTGAAGGACTCTTCAAACAGTACATTGTAACCGGTGAGGATGGAATCGGCTGTGATGAACATGGGGATTCTGCTTTTTGTATAAGGTTCAAAAATTTGTTTTACTTCCTGATTTGTAATCAGAAATCCGTATTTTTCAATGAATTCCTTCTGTTCAGGAGGTAATTTTGACAATGTTTCGTTTTGTGATTTTTCAATCGCCTTTCCGGATTCTTCTTCCTGAGAAATCCGGGATGATGCCTGAACAAAAAGAGGGCTGCTTCCGATTGTATTTTCAGGACCTAATGATAATATTAATTCAAACAGAATAACAACTGATGTAAGTAAAAGTGTGAAATTAAAAAACGATATGACCTTTTTCATAAATTCATCCCCTTATTTATCATAGAGTCACATTAATCTTGAATTCCGGTTTTTTGTTCAGGATATGGTCCGGTTAATACCATTTTGGTTGTTGTCTGGGAAAGAGCAAAGCTGAGGCTTTGTCCGGCAGTTTAGCAGCCTGGGTATTTTTTCCACCATTTTTCATCCCCGTTGATGGAAAACATATCCTGTGCCATTTCTTCCAGTAATTCCCGCAGTTCGAGGTTTTTGAGGAATTCTGCGGGTATAGCCTGTTTTCCCCACAGTGCGCCGAGAATGTTTCCGGTTATTGCGCCGGTGGAGTCACTGTCGCCGGTGTGGTTTACCGCCAGTTGTATGCCATGGGCAAAGTCATGAGCTTTTAAGGCGCAGTAAAGGGAAATGGCGAGAGCTTCTTCTGCCACCCATCCGCCACCGAGTTTTTCGATGTTTTCCGGTGTGGGTTCTGTTTCCTTTGCTGCCAGAAGAGCATTTTCAACTGCCCTGAGGCATTCTTCATTATTTTGGTATGTTTCTAAAATCCTGATGGAATGTTCTATTGATTCTTCCAGTGTTTTTTCTTCAAGTATAAGCTTAATCATATTGGAGAGGAAGCCTGCGGCAAGGTAGCCTGAAGGATGGCCGTGGGTAATGGCTGCGCTTAGGCATCCCATATCGAATGGGTTTGAAATATTTTCAAAAAAGCCAACGGGAGCGGAGCGCATAACGCCGCCGCAGCCTTTGCTGTTGTTAATGGGTGAATCGTAAGCAGTCTTTATGTAACTGCCTGTTTCAGAAATGCTTCTGAGGTGTGCGGACAGTGCGCTGAGGCAGGTTCCGCCGGGACCCCTTCTGCTGTGGAGTTCGTTCTGATCCCGAAGCCAGCCGTTGTATATATCTTTGGTATGAGGTGTATATGAAGATTCTCCCTGCGTTTCGAGCCATCTGATGTATGCGTGGAGCATAAGTCGGCAGAACTCATCGGCTGAGTTCAGGGAATCTCTGTTGAACAGTCTGAGCATTCCTTCAAAAGTGAAAATCGTCATCTGGGTGTCGTCGGTTATGGCGCCAATTCTTCCGTACGCAGAGCCGTAATGCTGAATTCCTGTTTCGCCGTATTCCTGACGGATTCGATCCAGCGGCATAAATTCCACCGGTGCTCCAAGAGCATCTCCTGCAGCTCCTCCCAGAAGGCATCCCGCTATTCTTTCCTGTTTTGTAATCATTTTTATTCCTTTTAACAGAATATTTTTAAAATATAGTTGTTATCAGATATTCTTTTTTTGTGGAATACTCCCTTCAGAATTTTTGAATATTGATGGGTGTATTGTGGAGATTGAGATTTCTACAGATGCATGAGACAATTTAGCTGAAATATTCGCTAAACCGACCGGATTGCTTCATCTTTCCGGGAAAGGTTTGCAATGACAATATGCTGCGAATGTGTTAGAAAGGTGGTATGAACCAATTATAAGAATCAGCTTTTCAACAATCCGAAAATAAAAAAGACCGGATTTGTAACCCGGTCTTTTGAAAAAAAGCTATTTGCCAAGTTTTCCAAGGGCATCTTCAGCGCTCTTTTTGACTTTTTCGTCTTTGTCAGCTTTAAGAGCTTCCAGCTCTTTTTTTACTGCTGCATCTTTTTTGCCGGTGTATGCGAGAATGTCGATAGCTGCAGTTCTCATTTCAGGTGTTGCCTTTTCGTCTTTTGCAAGAGGGAGGCAGATTTTGTCCAGTGCTTCTTCGTTCTTCTCAATGAAGCAGGATGAAGCGGGGCTTGAAATCTGCTGAAGAATCTCAAGTTTCAGAGCATCATCTTTAGATGCTTCGTAACCTTTGAGAATTCCGGGGGTGATGTTTTCGGGTTCGTAGTAATAAGTGAGGAAACCCCAGCAGCCTTTGCGGAATTCGGGATCCTTATGACTTGTTACGATTGCGATTGCTCTGTCACGATAAAGATTGTGTTCTTTCCACTCAGTTCCTTTGTAGTCTGAAATGACCGAGCAAAGAAGTTCATTGGCAGCTTTTTTACTCATTGTGGGGCCGTTTTCAGCTACGATAAAGAGGTTTTCGATGAACTTGGGATCTCTTTTCTTTGCATATTCCAATGAGAGTTTTTTCAGCTCTTCAAAGTCTTTTGAATTTCTTACATCCTCATCGGGTTTCATCTTTTCGAGTTTTGTAAAAAGAGCCGCTACTTTGTCATCGAATTTGGGCATTGCCGGTGCCGGTGTTTCTACTTTGGCAGGTTCTGCGGGCTTAGATTCGCTTGTCTGTGCCGGAGGTTTTCCTGCACCTTCTCCTGATCCGGATGTTGCCGGCTCCTGTTTTGTGCAACCTGCGAAGAAAATCGCGCAGAATGCCAGAACAGCCAGAAATAAATATTTTTTCATTTTCCTTCCCCTTTCCCTTTGAAATTGGTGTAAAATAATTTTGACATTATTATTGCATGTCCTTCATATATGTCGTAGAAATTACGGTTTTGATTCCATCTGAACAAAAAAATGTGCAAAATTCTTTTTTAGGGTATAATTTTGTTATAACAATAGTAAAATTTAAAAAATAATGGAGGGGATTATATGAAAAAAATCGTGTTGTATTTGATGATTCTTTTTATTCTTACCGGAAACGCCGCATTTGCACAAAAGAAAGCTCCCGGTTTCACCGATCTTATGGATCAAATCAGAATGGGTGAAAAGGAAAAAGTAGCTGAAATTATAACTCAATCCCCGGGGTTCTTAAAATTAAGGGATGCCGACGGTCAAACCCCTATGATGAAAGCTATCTATTATCAACGCTACGAAATAGCAAAGTATCTTCTTGAAAGCGGCTCCGATGTTAAAACTACGGATAAAAACAGACAGACACCCATACACCTTGCCGCAGAAAAAGGTATGACAATGATCCTCCAACCTCTCATCAACAGAGGCGCTAATGTAAATTGTAAAGATAAGGACGGCAACACGCCGCTGCATCTCGCCGCAGCCAGAAATAAAGAATACGCCGCCAAAACGCTCCTCGAAAATGGAGCAAAACCAAACGATAAAAACCTGAAAGGACAAACACCTCTCACCGTCGCCTCAAAAGACCAGAATATGGAAGTAATGGATGTTATAAAAAAATTCGGCGGTAAGTTTTAGACCGGGGAGTTAGGTGAGGACGGTCGGAGGCTGTTTCTTCGGGGGTGCTTTTTTGAAAGAAAGCTCCACCCGAACCCAATGCCCTTGAATTAGTAATTTTTCCTCCGAACCTCCTTACTTGAAAAACAGGAGTATTTGAGTAGGGGATTAGAGTTTTTTTATTAATACAAGGGTATTGAACCCAATCAGCTAACCTGAACCGCCAGTAAACCCAACAACCACAAGCTTAGCCAGCGATCTTAGGAGGGGTTTGCAACCCCGACGCGGACCCGCAGGTCCGCCCACACCGCAAACCTGCTCCACCCAATCCCTCCAAAAATGCGGCAACCATCAAATCATGACTACCTCGCCTGTCCACAATGTCCTTGAATATAGGCATGATTTTGTCTGAATGCCACGAGATAGGTAGCCGTCCGCCCAGTTCCCGGAGAAAACTTTTTTGAAAAAAGTTTCCTCGCGCCCACCCTGCGGGCGGGCACCCGCCTTCCCAAAACTTTGGAATTGGGGGACCGACCAGGAGGACCGTGGGGTTAAGGGACCGTCAGAGGGAACCACGCTTTTTTAAAAAAGCGAGGTTACCCTCCGAACCTCCCTCCTTGAAAAACAAGAGTATTGGACTGTGGATTTGAGTAAATTTTACAAATTCAGCGGTGTTGGGACCGTGAGGTTTAGGGCAATGCCCATAAATCAAGGCATGGATTAGTCTTATCGATCACGAGTATTGGAGCTGTTTGCCCAGCTCCCGGAGAAAACTTTTTTGAAAAAAGTTTCCTCGCGCCCACCCTGCGGGCGGGCACCCGCCTTCCCAAAACTTTTAAATTGGGGGACCGACCGGGGGGACCGTGGGGTTAAGGGACCGTCAGAGGGAACCACGCTTTTTTAAAAGAGCGAGGTTACCCTGCGAACCTCCCTCCTTGAAAAACAAGAGTATTGGACTGTGGATTTGAGTATAATTTACAAATTCAGCGGTGTTGGGACCGACCGGGGGGGATCTGGACCGACGGGGGGTTAGGGACCGTCAGAGGATACCACGCTTTTTTAAAAAAGCGAGGTTACCCTCCGAACCTCCTCCCTTGAAAAACAGGAGTATTGGACTGTGGATATGAGAAATTTTACTAATTCTGTAGCATTGCCTCCCTCAAAAAAAATCGTAGAATCATTCTTCTTTCCGCTGAAATCTTATTTTCTGTATATCGAATTTTACTGTTTTTCCTTGTTTTGGAGGAACAGGTTTCTCCTTAGGGAATAGAAGAAGCACACTAATTACAGGATGTGAAAGATATGGATCAGAAACCGGGACTTTTTGATTTTCCCGATTTTTTACTGAAAGCAGAAGAAAAAGCCCTCGAAATGACTTCTTCATACAGGGCGGAAGCAAATAAAATCAGATCGTTCAACTCAAGAAAAGTTCTTGAAGCTTTTATCGAAGAGAATGTGAGCGATTTTCATTTTCAGGGTTCAACAGGCTACGGATTCTCCGATGCCGGCAGAGAAACCCTCGATAAAATTTTTGCAAGAGTTTTCAGAACAGAAGCAGCCATCGTAAGGCATTCCATAGTTTCCGGAACCCATGCCCTTGCTGTTGCTATGAAAGGCAATCTCAGGCCCGGACAGGAAATCATCATTGCCACAGGTGATCCTTACGATACCATTAAACCAGTTCTCGGAATAGATCGTAAATGGGGCGGGGGACTCAACGAATGGGGAATCGATGTTAAAGTCATTCCCGTCAAACCGGACCTTATGCCCGACATTCAGGCTGTTGTTGATGCAGTTTCGGATAAGACCGCTATGCTGTTTCTCCAGCGTTCCTGCGGTTACACATGGAGGCCTTCATTCTCCGTTAAAGTCCTTGGGGAAATTATTGCAGCGGTTAAAAGCAAAAAGAGCGATGTTATTGCTATGGTTGACAACTGTTACGGCGAAATGGTGGAAATGATTGAACCCAGCGAAGTGGGCGCAGATATAATGGGCGGTTCCCTAATAAAAAATATGGGAGGCGGAATCGCACCTACAGGCGGATTTATAGTAGGAACAGAAGAAGCTGTGAGAAAAGCGTCTGACGAACTGACCTGCCCGGGAATCGGCGCCGATGAGGGAGCAACTCTCGGCATAAACAGACTTCTCTATCAGGGACTCTTCTTTGCACCCCGAATTGTCGGAAATGCACTTGAAGGAGCCATCTGGGCATCATGCCTTCTTGAAAACCTCGGTTTCGAAACAAAACCCCGATATAACGAAGTAAGAACTGATATAATTCAGGCAATAAAACTCGGTTCGCCGGAAGCTCAGGCTGCTTTCTGCAGGGGAATTCAGAAAGCCTGTCCTGTGGACAACAGAGCGGTTCCAATAGCTGCGAGTCTTCCCGGATACAGAGATCCTATTATTATGGCAGGCGGAACATTTATTGCCGGTTCATCAATAGAGCTTTCATGCGATGGACCTCTGAGAAAACCTCATGCCGTTTATCTGCAGGGCGGAATCAGCTTCGACCATATCAGACTCGGCGTCCTCTGCGCTCTTGTGGAAATGCAGGAACAGGGGCTTCTGTCGTTTTAAACCGGCTTTTTATCCGGACTTCCGTCTCTCTCTGAAAAAACTGAGTATCTGAATAAAAAAAAACGGAGGCTTTCTCCATTTGCGGAGTGCCTCCGTTTTAGTTCAGCTTAATTTACCTGAAACAATTTTGTAGCCTCTCAGAAGCCTGCTGAAGACTTCCGGCTGTTTAACCGTTCTCCAGAGGGAGTCATAAACCGTCTGGAAGGGCGTTTCTTCAAACAGCAGGGATTTTATAAGATCGTATGTGTTTTCATAGCTTATAAATCCGTTATCCAGACCTCTGACTATATGGTTGGCGAGGAGTGATCGGTCATCATTGATTTCTCTGATTCGTTTTTTGAAATCGGTTTGTCTTCCGTCAATCAGGATGATGTTGTAATATCCACCCACGCCGATTTCATGATCTGAGGCAGAATTGACTCCGTGTATGAGGGCTATGCTGCCTTCCACAGGATCAAGGCCTCCTCTGCGTTCTTCAAGAAGCCACTTTTCGGCGAATTTGTAGATAGCGGGATCCACCGAGTGTCTTCCTGAGCCTTCGGCCATGTAGCAATTCTGCACACGATGCCAGTATCCGTCGCGAAGGTCAAAATGATAAATCTGGAATCCAAGTTCATCGTCATAGCCGGCTATCAACCCTGCATTCATGAAAATATAGCCCACTTCTTCGGATTTTGTGCGCCATGTGAGCTGGTCCACAATTTCCCTGATGACTTCTTTATCCTTAATCTCAAATTTTTCGCCGTTGCGTTCGTATTTGCCCTCGATGAATTCAGGGATTGTGAAATTGTAAGTTCCCCTCATCTTTTCCGCAAGGCGGCGGTTTTTGGTTTCCACCACTATATCGAAGCAGTGTTCCATCATTTGTTCGAGGTTAAGAAATTTGTCGGGTTTTTTGCCATGTTTTTCCACTTCTGATCTGTAGATGCTTCTCAGGCGGTTTTCAAGGCGGTCCTGAATTGTATCGCCCATGGAGCATGTGCCTGTTGTTCCGATTATGCCTACAGTGCCGTAGTTGTCAAATATCTCATCAGGTATAAAGGGACGGACTTTTTCGCCTACATTTATGCAGATTTCCGCCACAGTGGAGATGCTTTCGTCGCCGATGCAAATACCTGAATAGTGGTCAAATCTTAATGCGTTTATTGATGTCATTTTCAATCACTTCCTTATCTGCAGACTGACAGGGGGCTGTCCGGGGATTTTACCGGTTTGTAGCCCATCAGGTATTTTCTGAGAAGATCCGGTTCGCTTGCATTTCCGAACATGCGGGTTTCCACTTCCTCCCAGGATGCATCTCCGATGAGAAGGCTCATTGCCAGTGCCTGAGCGCAGTCTTTATCGAGGAATCCCCAGCGGTATGCCCTTACTACTTCCAGTGCAAGAAATGCGCCGTGATCGTGTTTTTCTGCTGTTATACTCTGCAGAACTTCCTTTTTGGCATCAATCATAAACACCTGAACATATCCGCCGGTTTTCATGTTGAAATCGTAAGCATCGGCAAAACAGTTCAGAAGAAGGAAAAGGCCGTCGGTAAATCTGAAACCTGCTCTGCGTTCCTCGAGCTGCATTCTGTAGAATGTGTCTGCGAAAAGCCTTGTGCCCAGTTCCTTTCCGGAACCGAGGGCATCAAAAGGATAGGCGAATTCAAGCCCCCTGCCGCTGTTGCAGAGGTGGTAGGCTCTTATTCCGTTTTCCTGATCATAACCCATGATCAGGCCGTCGTTGTCAAAAATGCGATGGTATATGTCTTCTTTAACGCCGTATTTCAAAATCTTGTTTGCTTCTGATATAACCGAATCCTGAACAATATCCACTTCTTTTCCGTCATATCTGAATTTCCGCCGGTTCAGCTCGTCCCTGTCGAAACCGAAGTTGAATTTGAGTCTGTCGTTGATAAGTCTTGCGTGGACATCCTGATAAACCGATTCCACAACTTCCCCTGTTTTGTTCAGATCTCCCAGACAGTCAGGTTTTTCTGTCAGAACTTTTTTTGCTTTCCTTGCCACTTCAAAATGGAATGAAGGGAATCCCACGCCTGCATAAACTGCTGCAAATCCGGGATTGGTTTCTTTCTCTCCGTCCAGCAGATTCATAATGCTGTCGCCGTATCTTGATGGTCTGTAACCATATTTGAATCCGAGATGCCAGGTCATTTCATCTGCAATAAGAGCGCCCTGATCCCGGTTGAATTTCATAAAAAAAACTGTTGCCACCGATCTGCCTCCTTTTTAACTCATATACCCAAAAAATAAAAACGGCCATGGTATATAATTTGACCATGCCGCTTATAACCCTGCATTTTTCCTGTGATTAACCTGATGATTCGCCGCTTTGCCTGATGATGCGCATAATTCTCAGGCAATCCAGCGAGTAGTTGCCGTCTGAGTCGATATTTACCGCATGAATTCTGTCTCCGTCACAGGCGCTTTTAGACAGCGCCTCCTTGAGTTTTTTTATATCATCCTTATTCTCAAGGGCTTTTGGAAAAGTAACCTTTCCTGCAAGCCCTTTTTTGCCTGGGTTGCTAATTGTAATGGTTCCTTCGTCGTCAACATCCATCTGCAGGTTGGGGATTCCGTCCTTATCAATAATCTCAATGCCTTTCTTTCCATCATTGCATTGTTTTATAACAATCTGCATTCTTGATGTGGGATCCGCAGTAATCTTATTCTTGCCGCAGCAGCTTGTGTTTAAACCGTAAACTTCAGTCTGGGTTACAATTTCATCCATATTATTGAACTTAACAACACCAGTCTGAACACCGCTTTCAAACTTCATAACATCTGCGGGTATCCTGTAACTGTCGCTCATTTTTTCCTCCACCTGTTTATCTTGTGGAAATAAACCATGAATTTTAACCTGATTTTTTGATACCATACTCCTGATCTTATACCCTCATTTTTGAATAAAGTAAATGTTTTTTTATCGAATAGCAGTTTTTTATACTTTCGGATAGGTGGTTGAAAAAGTAAATTGATATGCAAAAAAATCAAAGATTGAAATCTAATAATTACAGTATTCAGTTTGTATTATCAGGTAATGTTTTTGCAAACCGAAGGTATTACTTTGTTTGCCTGCATTTTTTTAAATTTTAAAAAGTATTTTTTGCAGCAGGAATAAATAGTAGAAAATGGAAACCATGAAAACCAGAAAGTGAAAATGGGTTTTCATTCGATGGTTACTCTATTAAACTGACAGGAGGTAGTGTGATGAATAAGGAAAACGAAATCAGTGAACACATTTTAACAACCGCAGGAGATTATTTTCTAACCTATGGATGCTCCAATGTTACTATGAGTCAATTAGCAAAGGAATTATCAATCAGCAAAAGGACGATCTATAAATACTTTGATTCAAAAGAGCAACTGCTTGAGAAAATAATTGATTCATTGATTGAGGATGCAGCAGAAAAAACCGAATCAATTATTGGTAATGAAGAAATATCCATTGCTCAGAAGATCATGCTGATTACTAAATTTCATCTCAATATGGCTTCCAGAATAAAACCACCATTTATGAGAGATCTTAATGCAACTCCATCGTTGCTGAAAAAAGCCAGATACTTTTTGCGTTATCATTTTGTGGACAGTTACAAAAAGCTATTCAGCATTGAGAAAGAGCTGGGCAATATCAGAACTGATGTGAATGTTGATCTTTTATCTGAAATGCTTCTGAAGTCAACTGATATTCTTATGGATTCTGCAAGAGTCGAAGAACTGAGCCTGACATTTGATCAAACCCTTATATCTATACTGAAAATTCTTGGCTTTGGAGTA
>JAJTBE010000045.1 GCA_021287065.1 Bacillota bacterium | reverse complement strand
ACCGTCAGTAAACCATATAACCACAGGTTCGGCAGGGGATCGTTGGCACAGCTTGTGGTTTTGAGGTTTACTGGCGGTTGGCGGAAGGTTGCTGCGGGAGAGCACATTGGCTCTCCCCTACAGTTGGCGGGAGTTTACCGCTTTTTTCGGGGATTTTGAGGTTTGAGTTTGCAGTGAAGGCGAACCCTTGCGGGTCCGCGTCGGGCTTACAAAGCCCTCCTACAATCGCTGGCGAACGCTTGTGGTTGTAAGAGAGGTTTCCAGCAATGCCACTGAATTAGTAAAAACCACTCAAATCCCCGGTCGGTCCCCAATTCAAAAGTTTTGGGAAGGCGGGTGCCTGCCCGCAGGGCGGGCGCGGGGAAACTTTTTTCAAAAAGTTTTCTCCGGGAGCTGGGCATGCAGTTATAATTCTCGTGAGCGTTCAGATAAATCCATGCCTTAATTCGTGGGCATTGCCCATTCCCAGTTTGTTATACGGGTGGCAGGCTTGTTTTCTTATTCTTTGTATTATTCTTCGTCTTGTTCTTCGTCGTTCTGAAGAACTCTGATCAACTCGTTGCGGCCCTCTTTGATATAGATATTTCTGCAGGGGAAGGTAAGGTCCACGCCGTTTTCCATCAGCACATCCCTTAGTTTTTCCGTAAATTCGAACTTCACAGCTTTTTCTTTCAGAGGCTGCTTTATGCCGAATTTAACCCTCAAAACGATGGAAGACTCCCCAAGTTCCTTTACTGCTGCATCTGCCTTGGGCTTTTTCATTACACGCTCATCGGATTCGAGAACATCCATAATAAGCTTTTTAGCTTTCTTCAGATCTGTATTATAAGCAACACTGATGAAGATGAAAATTACATAATAGTCATTTTCTGTTTTGTTTGTAATGTTGGCATGAATCATTCTTGATGTAGGGATGACTTTTACATAGTTTTCTTTTGTCTTTATTCTGACAAAACGAAGGCTGATTTCCACAACCCGCCCGATAGCTCCTTCGATTTCAACTCTGTCTCCAACCCTGAAAGGCTTATCAACAAGCAGCGCAATACCTGCAACGATATTTTCTATCTCTGTTTTTGCTGCGAGGCTCACCGCAAGACCAACGACGCTGACGCCTGCCAGAAGGGAAGTTATGTCAATACCCACCTGATCGGCAGCGGTGAGGATTCCAATCCCGAAAAACACATACCGCAGCAAATACACCACAAAATTAACAATTGCAGGATCCCAGTTTAGTTTTTCCATTAATTTTCTGGAATAATAACAAGTAGCCCTGTAAACAAGGTAAAAAATACCTACAATCAGCGCAAAGATCAGTAAACCTTCTGTTATTACAATCAGGTCTGCTGCTATATGCTGCCAGAGTAACTTAAAATCCACACCATGGTTAAGTGTGTCACGCAGATATTGCGCTGTATGTGTTTTCATAATCAGGCTTTCTTGAGCATCGGGAGTCGATAATTTTGTTACTGCTGTCTTCATAACCCATTAATTAAATATAGACGAAAAAAAACCTCCATATATTTCATGTTTTAAGAAAAAGGATATTGGGTTGTTATGAAGAATTTGGATCTAATTTTAGCAAAATCGGCAAAAATGTTAAAATTACATTAGCAATAAACTCAGCAATATCAAGGAGGCGAGTGAAAATGAAGAAAACGACTCTTACAAAAAGAGATGTCCTGGAGCTTGCCAAAGAACAGAATGTTAAAGCAATTCGCATGATGTTCATGGATTTGACAGGTATAAATAAAAATGTTGAAATCCCTGTTTCTGACCTCGAAGCGGCTCTGGATGGAAAGATAATGTTTGACGGATCATCCATTTCCGGATTTGCAAGAATTGAAGAATCAGACATGTATCTCAGGCCCGATCCTTCAACTTTTGTAGTATTCCCGTGGATTAAGGGTGAAAACCGTATAGCCAGACTTATCTGCGACATTTACAATCCTGATGGAACACCATTTGCCGGATGTCCCAGAGGAATGCTCAAGAAAGCTATTGCAGAAGCCAGGGAAATGGGATATGAAATGTATGCCGGACCCGAAGCGGAATTCTTCCTCTTCCTTCTGGGCGAAGGCGATGGTCCCACTACCAAAACCCACGACCTGGGCGGATATTTCGACCTTTCACCTATCGACAGGGGAGAGGAAGCCAGAGCAGACATAGTGGAAAATCTCGAACAGATGGGATTCCATGTGGAAGCTTCTCACCACGAGGTAGCTCCCGGACAGCACGAAATTGATTTCAGCTATTCAGAAGCCCTCGATACCGCAGACAGACTTGCCACATTCAGGCTCGTAGTCCGCACAATAGCCCGGAAACACAACCTGCATGCCACATTTATGCCAAAACCCATTTACGGAATCAATGGCTCAGGTATGCACACCCATCAGTCCCTCTATAAAGACGGAAAAAATATTTTCTTCGATGAAAACGGAGAATATCAGCTCAGCGATGTCTGCAAATATTACATGGGTGGTCTTCTCAAATACGCACCCGAATTTACAGCCATCACAAACCCCATTGTGAACTCATATAAGCGCCTTGTGCCCGATTATGAAGCTCCTGTATATATTGCCTGGTCACAGCGCAACAGATCTCCCCTGGTGAGAATACCAGCCCCCAGAGGCAACGGCACCAGAGTAGAACTCAGAAGCCCGGATCCGGCATGCAACCCTTATCTCGCTTTTGGCGTAATGCTCAAATCGGGACTTGAAGGCATTAAGAAGCAGATCGATCCCGGACCGCCGGTTGATATGAATATTTATGCAATGTCTCTTGAGGAAAGGGAGAAATACAACATCAGAAGTCTTCCCAAAAACCTGTATGAAGCTGTTGTCAGTCTTGAAAGCAGCCAGCTTATGAGAGAAGCCCTCGGAGATCATATTTTCGAGCACTTCATCTGGGCAAAAATGATGGAATGGAATCTCTACAACGAACAGGTTCACAACTGGGAACTTGAAAGATATCTTTCCATTTACTAATACCGGTTTGCTCAAATCCGCATAAAGGAGAGAATAATGGAAAATGAAAGAACTTTGCTGCTGATTAAACCTGACTCGGTTCACCGGGGGCTTATCGGCAGAATAGTCGCCCGCTATGAGGACAAAGGCTTCAACATTGCTGCTATGAAACTCATGCATATGACTCAGGCACAGGCTGAAGACCTCTATTCACCTCATGTCGGCAAATCTTTCTATGACAGAACCATTAAGTTCATGACATCATCACCCATAGTTGCCATCGTTATCGAAGGTATGGATGCCATAAACCAGGTCAGAAGTTTTAACGGTGCAACTACCCCCAGCGAAGCTCATCCGGGCACTATAAGGGGCGATTTTGGCCAGAGAGTGGAACGCAACTGTGTTCACGGTTCTGATTCGAAAGAAAGCGCAGAGCGGGAAATCCCGATTTTCTTCAAAAATGAGGAAATTCTCACATACAATAAATGTCTCAGCGAATGGGTTTAAAATAAAAACAACAGGGGAACCCGCATATAACGGATTCCCCTGTTTTGTTTAGGGATAAAACAGTCTATCGTTTAAGGTCTATGAATCGCGGAATGGGAGCCGGAGCTTCTTCCTGTTTGTGTCGTTTCGAATTTTTAAGCCGCATTACATTTACCATTTGATTTCTGGCAAAATCCATTTTCATTTTCAGGTGCATCAGGCACTCTTGTTCCATCGTCTTGATAACATCAAGAATCTGGAAAAACTCCTCATCGGTTTGCATATTGTCATCTTCTTTGAGAATCTGGCTAAGTCTCTGAAGAAGCCTTTCTCTTTCAAGAAAGATCTCTTCGATTTCATCGAGCTGATTATTTTTAATTTTTTCCTTCAACCGTCCGGTCAGGTCGGAAAAAACCCTGCCCCATTCTCTTTTATCACCGATGTTGGTGCTTGATACCGTATTTATGGCGTTTGGTGAATCCATATCAACACATCCTGACGCATATCTTATGCAGATTTTACCTCTTCAAGAGACATATTCTCCGGGGTGGTTCCAATCGCCTCTTCCCAGGTCTGCTTTATCTGAGTTATGACATTTATAGCATAATCGATTCCGTCTTCGTTTCCGGTTCTTATTGATTCCCGGAGTCTGTCGAGAATGTAAATATACAGACTCTTCAGAGCTGAAGCGAATTCAGGACTTTCATCATGCCTTAATGTTGCAATAAGCTCAAGAATAACATTTGAGGCTTTCAGGATATAAATGTCCGACTTTTCCTTCTGGTTTTTAGAAATCAGAAGCTTCGATGTTCTCAGGAATTTAAGAATTCCGTCATAACACATAATCAGAAGCTTTTCCGGTGTAGCCGTCTTTATCTGTACTTGCCTGTAATCATTTTTCTTCTGATAATAATAATTCACGACTGCTTCCTCCCATTTTCAAGAAATTAACCCGGTTTAGCTGCTACTGCTGCTGCTGCTGGAGTTGCTCATTGCAGAAATCTGCTGGCTAAGGTAATCACCCTGGCTCTTCAGCTTTGCCATAGCAGCTTCGAGAGCGCTGAACTTCTCGTAATATCTGGCTTCGACTTTCTCCAGATATGAGTTTTTAGCTGTAATCTGGTTGTCGATGTCCTCGATTTCTGAGTTGTAATAATCCTCGGTGGTTGTGAAAATACCTTTTGTGGTGTCATTGGCACTTTCTACGAAAGTATTCAGTTTGGTTGCAAACCCGTTTTCCGAATCAGTAAAAAACTTGACAGTATCTGACATGTTGTCATCCAGGGCTTTATCAAGAGCATCACTGTCGGTGATGGCGAGTTTGCCTGATTTGTCGAGAGTAATTCCCATTTTGGACAAATCACTGATGCTTGAACCGGTTCCGTAGGTTGAAGTTACCATACTATACAACTGTGATTTTGTGCTGATAAGGGTTGAATCACTAAACAGCGTACCGGTTTTTTCCGTAGCTGAATCGTAATAAAACTGATCGTCAAAGTAATCAGCAAGATTGTTAAACTGCTCAATAAAACTGTTTATGGCAGCTTTAGCCGACTTTGTGCTTTGCGATACTGTGATGCTTACTTCTTCGGAAGTGTCAACGCCTTTCAGATCCAGAGTTACACCAGGCACTACATCTGTTACCGAATTTGAAGAACTGTATATGTCGATGGCGCTGGAGCTTGTTCCTGATTTACCAAGAACGATGTGAGCGTCTGTTCCTTCCTGAATTGTGCTGAAGGTAGGGGAAACCCCGCCTGAGAGTGTGTTTGATATTTCTATTGCACCTTTTGATCCCGACGTGTTACTGGTTAATACTAATTTGTATTGTGGTGTATCGCCGCCAGTGTTGATAATAGATGCCGTTACTCCGTAGCTGCCGCTGTTGATCTTCTCTTTAAGTCCGTTGAGGGAATTGTTGGTCGAATCAAGAGTTATCGGTTCAAATGAGGCACTGCCCACCTTAATGGTGAATGTACCTGTTCCGAGGCTTGAAGACGATGAGGAATATCCCTGCGAACTTATCTGATTCGTCTGAGCGAGGCTTTTTACAGTAACGGTATATGACCCTGATACCACAGCTCCACTTGTTGAAACATTGATCAAATCAGAGTTTGAAGATGTAGCGGATCCTCCCTTGAAATTGTCGGCATCTGTCAAATCATCTACTGCAGTGGTAAACGCCTGGAATCTGGTGTTAAATGATCTCCATGCAGTGAGTTTGCTTGTCAGATCCGTCTTTTTGTTTTCAAGGTTTGTTATAGGCTTTTTCTCGATATCCATAAGCTGGCTTACGATACTATCGGTGGAAAGACCTGAAACAAGGCCGCCAACCCTGAAACCTGATGAAGTTTTTGTGGAAGCTGCTAATGCTGAACTTACACTGGCCATAGTTACGCCTCCTGTTAATCAGAGAAAAGGGCCAGGAGTCTTGGGACCCCTGACCCCATTTTATTAGCGGTTATTAAGGCTAAGGTATTAGCCGAACAGTTTCATGATTGACTGAGGAGCCTGGTTCGCCTGAGCAAGCATTGCCATACCGGTTGACTGGAGAATCTGCGCTCTGGAGAAGCTGAGCATTTCTTCAGCCATATCAGCGTCACGAATCTGTGATT
>JAJTBE010000004.1 GCA_021287065.1 Bacillota bacterium | reverse complement strand
CTTTTATTATGCCAGCCCTGTTTTTCAGAGATATTACCCGTTCATTATTTTCTGTATTTGCAACGCTTCTGATTCTGATAGCATTTGTATCACTGCTGCAATAATACAGTCTCCGATCATAAACAGCAGGTTGGCTGTTATAATTTTCTGTAACATAGGTGAAGATTTTTTTTCTGTCTTTTACTCTCCAGACAGACACCTTACCTTTAACCTTTTCTTCACCGTACCCCGGTTTATGCCAGATCAACATTCCCGAAGAAGGTTTGTTATTAAGAGCTTTATAGTAATAGAGATAAGATTCGTTTCGAACATCGTCAAGTAAAACATTAAGATAAGAAGCTGAATATATTCTGCTGCCATACGAAAACACTTTTACCGGCTTATTGTCAATCTCCTTAATGCAACCGACAATCTGAAAATTACTCTTATCTGCTATATACAAGCCTTTCTCACCGCGTATAAACAGATTTCTCTCATCCTGACAAATTAACTTTTTACTATCAAAATCCAAAATATCAGGAAAACGCACTGAATACATTTTATTTTTTTTAAAACTGTATTTCATCAGATAGTTGCGAGTCAGGCTTCTATCCATATTGCTCTTGTAATTTCCGGATACGACAAAATAAAAGTTATCACCATCTGACACCTGAATGAATTCATCATTTTTCGAAATACTGGTTTTGACAATGTTTGAACCATTTTCTTTCCGACAACTTGTTTTAGGATCTGCATAAGCGGATACTGAGGCAAACAACAAGATTACCGGAATTATCATAATTTTCAAAGTAAACTTTGCTTTCATCTCAATCACCACCTGGTTTTAAATTTTTGTTATAATTCATACAGTTCCTTTTACTGCCGGAAACCAGTTTTTCTGGTAAAGCCCTTCATCATCTTTCATACAAAAAAGGATGGCAGAAACCAATGTTTTTATCAATTACACCTTTAATCCGTTTTTTCTGTTTCCTGATTCTGTTTTCACCACCTGCCGGGAGCAGTCCTGTTGAGCATATCAGGGAAATCACGCTGAAAAACAGTAACGGGCAGAAAGCTGGATTAGTAAAGCTGCATCGTATATTTGATGATGTTCTGAGCCTTGCGGTAATGCCGGACGGCCAGACTGTTGCTGTTTCATCCGGTGATGAAGTTCATCTTTATGACTTAAAAACCAATCGGGTTGAAAACAACCTGAGAATCGGGTTTAAAGTTACTGAAATCATACCTTCCGTCACAGGCAGATACATTGGATTGACAGGCGCTGAGCAATACGGATGTTTCGATTTGGCTGAACGAAAAATGCTGTTCGTTAAAAAGTGTCACGGAGAATCGATAATCACTATTGGATTTTTATCGGACGATGAATTCCTTTGCGCCGGTTACAGGGATGAAACTGCTGCTTTCCCAGCAAAAAACGGAAATTACCATAAAATCTCAACATACAACCTGAAGACCGGAAAAATCATCTCAGAACCTTTCTGTAAGGTAAATGGGTGGTTTGATGATTTCGGAATCAAACCTTCGCCTGATGGCAAAATTCTTCAGTATATCTCCGGTGGAATGCTCTTTGAAAGTAATTTGACCACAGGAAAACCGGCGGGTGAAAGCTGCATTATCAGCAGACAGGCTTCAAAGTGCTTTTATAAAAAGGGTAAATTTTTCAAAAATGGTGTTTTGGGCACATTCTGGGACAATTCGAAAGCAAAAAAAGATTACATCTACTTTCTCAACCTTAAAACCGCAACTCTGATAAAAGTATTCGACAAACAAATGCGTTTTTATTCGTTCAGGGTTTCGCAAAAAGGAAATATTATGGTAGTAACAGCCAAACGAATGGAAAGCGGAAAGCCTGCAAAAAATATGATAAAAATCATCAGCACTGATACATGGAAAGAATTAATTCCGCCAATCCCTGTCAAATCAGTGATGGAATCAAATCTAAAATATGATGTGGCAAATGACGGCTCATTTGTAGTTTTTTCCGAGCAGAAAAACGGGGTTGTATATCTTCTCAGACTTAATAACCCAGAGAAACAGAACGCCCGTCATTTACCTTAAATGAGAACAGCCACGGGATTTATCCCGTGGTAATATGCAACCTGAACACTCCTTTTAAGCTGCTTCAGCGGCTTCCAGTAACTTTTGGCAGGGTATAATGGGAAGCGGCTGAAGCCGCTGAATAACTGGGTAGAGGCACTGTTTACACGGGCTGAAGCCCGTGTCTGATCTCAGGGAAATTCAGAGAATACTAATTTTTAAATATAGTGTTTGATGTATTTCCCAGATAATTGGTGGCGAATAGTAACATTGAATTTCATATATCAACTCACGGTTTGGCTTTATCTCATCTCTGAACCCTTCAAATTGTAAGAAACCCAACAAAAGCAGCAGCATGATTAAACAAATAAACAGATAGATACGCATTAATAATTTCATTTTCCACCCACCTTCTGAAATCGTTTCTGTTCTGCTGCCAGTTGTCCAGGGGCGTGTTGCACTGTATCCCCCGGGAAATAATCACAGAGCTGCCCGCTGTGGAACTCCGATTCTTACGGCAGAACCTTCGGAATACAAATCCTCCGGAAAAACACTGGCAGCCCCCTGTAATAGAGTTTCACCGGGAATATAGAAATCATAGACTCCTGCGGAGCCTTATGATATGTAGCCGGGTTTTGTTGTTTGGTATGGCATTGTATTTTAGTCCTTTCTCTTTAGGTATAGTTTCTGCAAATGGAACTACCTGATCAATTCATAAATATTATACCTTTTAGAATCCCATTTCATATCATGCGTAATCAAATTGCTACCTTGGGGGAAGATATTATTAATACATACTTCAATAAAAATATTATCACAGTTTGAAATACTGGTGATCTTCTTTTTTTCGACATCATAAACGGCTATTTTCCCTTTCCTTTTTAGGGAATATCGTTGGTCACAAGCAGTAACACCAATAATATAATAATATTTATCCGTCTTAACAAGATAGATTCTAATGGCTTTGAAGTTTTGTGTTTTTATACCGAGCCTTCCTTCCACTATATTGGCTTTATTATTTCTTTCCAATTTTGTGAGAAAAAAACAATCGGATTCATTATTATAAATAATATTGTAGATATCGCCCTTTTGATCCAGATCAAAATCGGAAAGCCAACTGCCTGAGTCAGTT
>JAJTBE010000031.1 GCA_021287065.1 Bacillota bacterium | reverse complement strand
CAGATTATACACAGAAAATTCCTGAAACAGAAAAAGTGCTGAGAAACTGGTTAATCCGGATTCCTTCTGATAAAGCTGTAAATGCATTATTTAAAGATGAAAATACTGTTGTGGTTCTGACAAGATCCCTTCTTAAGGACTACTTTGCAGTGGTAACATCATCTGATGAAAAAAAATGGAAAACCGTTGAACACTTCGAACCAAAATTAAGATTAAAATTATTCCCGATTTTTTCACCTATGGATTTATCTCCGGATAGAAGCACACTTGCTTTTTTTACAATCTTGCAGCCAGAGGATAATTCGAAGAATACTAAACTTTTATTAGTATGTTATGATCTCGAAAAGGACAAGATAGTAAATGAGACTGCACTTTATATAATTGATGATTATTTTGATGAGAAATACCACCCAACAGACATGAAATGGAATCCTGTGAATAAGGATTTGATTCTGTTCTTTCATAAAGACAGATTCCACCTGATCGATATTCCCCACCAGAAAACAGAAATAATTGATACTACAAAGATAGAATGTCAGGAAGTAAAAAGCTTCCGCTGGTCACCGGACGGGAAGCAGATTGGCATTCTTGACTTCAGCGGAAAACTGTTTATCTATGATCTCACTTTGAAAAAAACAGAAAAGATTTATCATGATCCTGATTGTTTTGATTTTTTCTGGGTGGAATAAATGGGTATGAAAAAAGCCGGTGGGGTTAGCCTCCGGCTTTTTTATATCTTAAAGATTTTACTTAGAAAATCTTTTCACCGTTCATTCTGTTATAGCGAGCCCATTCTTCATCAACCTGTACCTGAATGTTTTCGAGATATTTCTCGCAGCCTTCCTGGAAGAGGTGTTTGAAGCGTTTCTGCTTTTTGAGCCACTCAACCATGGGGACCTTCTTGGCATCGGGTACCTTTTTGTTGAGTTTGAACACGCCATGTTCGATTTCATAGAGGGGCCAGAAGCAGCTATCAACAGCTTCTTTAGCAATTTCCACTGTTTTCTCAATGGGGAAGATCCATCCTCTGGGGCAGGGAGCCAGAACCAGAAGGAATGCGGGGCCGGGAGTGTTGAAAGCTTTTTCTGCCTTCATAAGAAGATCGTTCCAGTGGGCGATTGTTCCCTGAGCTACATAAGGAATATGATGTGCTGCTGCAATCATAGCAAGGTCCTTACGCTGCTGGGGTTTTCCGAATGAGCAGACTCCTGCGGGTACTGTGCTGGTGCTTGCTCCGTAGGGAGTTGCGCTGGAGCGCTGGATTCCGGTGTTCATGTAGGCTTCGTTGTCGTAGCATACATATACGAAATCGTGTCCTCTCTCGAGGGCGCCTGACAGGGACTGAAGTCCGATGTCATAAGTGCCGCCGTCTCCACCGAAGGCAACGAATTTTATTTTTTTGCCGGCGGGGATTTTTCCCTTGCGCTGAAGGGCTTGGTAAGCTGCTTCAGCTCCGGTAACGGTAGCAGCAGAATTTTCAAATGCATTATGAATGAAAGGAACTTCCCAGGCGGTGTAGGGATAAATGGTGGTAGCCACTTCGAGACAACCGGTGGCGCAACCAACAACCACATCATCCTGAGTTCCTCTGAGAATCTGACGGACAGCTATGCTGGCGCCGCAACCTGCGCAGAGACGATGGCCTCCGCTTAATCTTTCCGGCATTTCTGCCAGGTCTTTCAGTTTAGCCATTAGACATCACCTCTTACTCCAAAGTATGAAAACGACTCGGCGCCTTTTCCGGTTTTAACGGTCTCTTCAATCTGGTTGTAGATGGTTTCGATATCTGTAGTGTTGATATCTCTTCCGCCAAGACCATAGATGAAATTGCGGGTTACCGGTTTTTCTTTGACATCGGAAAGTGCTGATTTCATTTCGATGTAGAGGGGGCCGCCTCTTCCGCCGAAGGTGTCAGCGCGGTCAAGAACTGCAAGTCCTTTGAGGTTCTTTACTGCTTCTGCCAGCTCTTTGAAGGGGAAGGGTCTGAATACTCTGATTTTAATGAGTCCGACTTTTTTGCCTTCTGCTCTCATTTTGTCAACAACGACTCTTGTGGTGCCGGCTGTTGAACCGATGCAGATGATGGCATATTCGGCATCTTCCATTTTGTAGGTATCGAAGAATCCATATTCGGTTCCGAACTTTTTGCCAAATTCTTTGCCGATTTCGAGGATTACTTTGCCTGCATTGTGAATGGCGTTATGCTCTGCCATTTTGTGTTCCATGTAATAGTCCTGAAGATCGAGGGGACCATAGGTCATGGGTTTGCCAGTGTTTAAAAGGGTTCTGTCAGGAGTATATTCCCCGACGAATTCCTTAACTTCTGCATCCTCATATATTTCAACGGTTTCAAGAGCATGGCTGATGATGAATCCGTCTGAACCAACCATTACGGGAAGGAGAACATTGGGATTCTCGGCAATTCTCACTGCCTGAATGATATTATCGTATTCCTCCTGGGAATTTTCGCTGAATATCTGAATCCATCCTGTATCTCTTGAGCCCATCATATCTGAGTGGTCGCAATGGATGTTGAGAGGTCCTGAGATTGCGCGGTTGATAACCGGCATAACCACGGGAAGTCTCATAGCTGAGCAGATGTTGACGATTTCCCACATAAGTGCCAGTCCGTTGGCTGATGTGGCTGTCATTGCTCTTGCGCCTGCAGCTGCAGCACCGACGGTGGCGCTCATTGCTGAATGTTCGCTTTCTACGGTTACGAGTTCTGTTCCGACTTTGCCGTCAGCCACGAATGCGGCGAATGCGTGCATAAGTTCGGTCTGGGGAGTGATGGGAAACACTGCAGCCACATCGGGATCGATCTGACGCATTGCCTCTGCTCCGGCTTCGTTTCCTGTGAGTGCTTTTTTGATTTTTTTAATTGTTGCAGTTGACATTTGTTCTCCTCCTTTCTATCTGAAATCCGCTTCGGGTTTCATAGTGATGCATTTTTTAGGGCATTCATTGGCACAGATGCCGCAGCCCTTGCAAAAATCATAATCGTAGCCGATCATGATGCCGTTTTCGACTTTAATAGCCGAGTCGGGGCAGAATATGAAGCAAGTGAGACAATTGATGCATTTTTCCTTGTCCACTACCGGTCTCTGTGATCTCCAGTCGCCGGTTTTATATTCTTTAGCATTTCCTGCTTCGAGGATGACTCCTCCGAGAGGTACTTCGTTCCAGGATTTGAGACTCATTCGCCTTTCACCTCCGTTATGGCTCTTTCGACTGCTGCAAAGTTCATGTCAACGCCTTTTTGTCCGAGTTTACCAAGGAACTTGTGGCTGATTTTTGAACGGAGAGCTTTGTCGTCAATGACATGGGTTGCTCCGATGAGAGCGCCCACCATAGGAGTGTTGGGCATTGGACGTCCCAGTGTTTCCTCAGCAATTTTGCTGGCATCCACTGTATAGACCTTGCCGCCTGTGAGGTTGACTTTTTTTCTGACTTCGTCGGGAGTCATAGATGTATTGACCAGAAGGATTCCATCTTCTTTCATTCCCTCTGTTATCGGCTCTGAATTAAGCAGAGTCGGATCTATTACCACCACATAATCGGGGTTGGCAACATTGCAATGTACATCAATCTTCTCGTCACTGACGCGGGTGTATGATTTCATCGGCGCTCCGGCTCTTTCGGGGCCGTATTCGGGAAAAGCCTGGATGAACTTTCCGGCGTCCATAGCAGCTTCTGCAAGAAGCATTGATGCGGTTTTGGCGCCCTGTCCTCCACGTCCGTGCCAACGAATTTCTATCATTTTGTTATTTGGCATTTGAACCTGCCTCCTTTCCTGTATGTAAAAGAAATCTGCAAACTTATATATCCCTGGCATTTATATGTATAATCCATTGTCCCGATAACCCTGTTTTTTCCAATCCGATGGGTCTCTTTGGCAAGATTCGGCACCGTCTTAAAAAACTGCAAAGGCAAGGCTGCCTTCGGGATTTGAATGTCAGGACTATATTTTACCTTCATATTTTCTCTTATATTCCGAATTCCTTTTAACTTGAAAGAATTAGTGTAAAAAATACATCACTCTTTTTTAGCAAAAAGGAGTTTTGCAGCGTCTGCGACATTATCAACGCCTATCACCTCAAGGCCCAGTTCGTTGTATTTATCGCTCATATTGACGCTGGGAATCAGAATCTTTTTGAAGCCCATTTTTTCAGCTTCCCTGATTCTTTCCTCGATTCTCGTAATGCCCCGTAACTCCCCGCCGAGGCCTATTTCACCTACTGCGCAGGTGTCCGCAGGCATTGGTCTGTCCCGCAGGCTGGATGTAACTGCAAGGGCAATGCCCAGATCCACTGCAGGTTCATCCACATCAACTCCACCGACTACATTTATATATACATCACTGGAGCCAAGCAGAAGTCTGGCTCGTTTTTCGAGAACCGCAAGGAGCACCGAAACCCTGTTTACAGGGACGCCGGCGGCTCTTCTTGCCGGCAGGCCAAAACCTGTCTGGGCGACAAGGGCCTGAATTTCAATAAGGATGGTTCTTGTACCCTCGATAATGGGAACCACAACAGAGCCCGGAATTTCAAAGGAATGATGGGATAAAAAGAGTTCGGATGGGTTAAGAACTTCCTTGAGACCTGCTGTTTCCATACTGAATACACCGATTTCCTGAGTGGAACCGAAACGGTTTTTCAGAGTCCGCAGAATTCTGAAATCCCGTATATTTTCTCCTTCAAAGAACAAAACGGCGTCAACAATATGCTCAAGAACCATAGGTCCTGCAATGGAGCCTGATTTTGTAACATGACCTACCACGATAACCGGTATTCCTGTTTTTTTGCTTACCCGCTGAAGCATACCCGCACATTCCCTTACCTGCGCAACGCTTCCGGGGGCGCTCTGGATATCAGGGTGCATCATTGTCTGAATTGAATCTATAATAACAAGCGCGGGCTTGTGTTTGCCCATAGTATTGATGATTCGGTTTATCTCAATTTCCGAAAGGACAAGAAGATTGGAAGAATCAATTCCCATCCTGCCTGCCCTGAGTTTTATCTGACGGGGGGATTCCTCACCGGACACATAAAGAACGCTCTGGCTTGAGCTTCTGCATATTCTGTCGGCAACGGAAAGAAGAAGGGTTGATTTTCCTATACCCGGAGTGCCGCCTACAAGGATAATGGAAGCAGGCACAATGCCTCCTCCGGTGACGCGGTCGAACTCCCCTATTCCGGTTTTTATACGGCGGGAATCCATCATTTCGATTTGGTTGATGGGGACAGGTTCTTCTCCTGTGCTTACGGCAGAACCGTTAACAGCCTGAGGTGTATCAATTTCCTCTACTATTGAATTCCATTCACCGCAATGGTGGCATTGCCCCTGAATGCGTGCAAAAACAGCACCGCAGTTCTGGCAGATAAATCTTGTTTTGATTTTACTCATATTTTATCAGAGATTATCCTCGCCCATCAGCATTTTTTCCATTTTATCCCCGGATTTTGCAAGACACATTATGGAAAGGGCGAGTTCTTCGTAAGTTACTGATGATGCGAGATAGGTATCAACCATTACGAAATAATTCTGTCCTTCAACCTGAGAAACGGCAAAAGCGCCAAAGGGAAGATTCATATTGAGCAAAAGGGCGCTTTTGTAAAATCTTTCCTCTTCTGGGGCGCAGATTGTGAAAACCTGAATAATATCCTCTTCATCAAGTCCCTTGCGGTTAGCTGTGATATACACAAACTGTCTTCTCTGTTCCACAAAGGTTTCAGCTTTTTTGTCAAGGCACTTTTCAACTACGGGAGGAACTCCCTGAATGGCTCTTGTGGCACAATCCATATCCTCGTCGATGCAGCCTGACACATAGGTAAGATATTCGACGGGAATATCCAGTATAAATCCATCTTCAAAGGTGGACAGATCTACGCTTTTTTCCGCACAGAACTGTTCTACAAGTTCTTTCATTCTCACCATCGGATCAAATTTTTCGTTTTCTGACATATTTGTGTAATCCTCCTGAAGTTCTTTATGTAAAAGGGTTGTCAGTTTTATTTCTGAAGGGGTTTTCTTTATCCTTCAAAGGGAAGTAGTACAGGGGATGTAGAATTCATCCCTATGATGAAAATACTTCATATAATAGCGCAAAAGCCGGGGAATACAGGGAGCGGGGTTTTTCTGGAAAATCTTATGGAAGAAGGAGCCGGGCTTGGGATCTCGCAGGCTGTTATAGCAGGCTTGGCACCGGAAGATGATATTCTGAAAATGCTGCCTTTTGATGGGATTGAAGCTTTTCCGGTAAGATTTGAAACAGAACTTCTCCCCTTCCCCATTGCTGGTATGAGCGACGAAATGCCATACCGCAGCACCAAATTTTCCACTTTTGACGAGAATATGGCTTCACTTTATATCGATGCATTTTCGGAAAAAATAAGGGAAGCTATGGAAATTTTCAAACCCGATGCGGTCTGGATCCATCATCTGTGGATTGCAGCATCCCTTGCCTGCAAAATAATAGAAAAAACACCTGTAATTCTTTTCTGCCACGGAACCGAACTGCGGCAGCTTCACCTTGCCCCCGGTTTCAGGGAATATGTAACACAAGGCTGCAGAAAAGCATCAGCGGTTATGGCGCTTACATCAGTTCAGAAAGATGAATTGATAAGGGAATACGGACTGAAGCCCGGGCTGGTTTTTGTAAACGGAACAGGTTTGAAAGATGGAATATTTCATCCTGATGCCAATTCCGGGTATAATAAAGATGGAATCCACAGGATTACATTTGCCGGAAAGCTTTCAAACGCCAAAGGAGTGCCATGGCTTCTTGAAGCTTTTGACAATATCAGACATCGGTTTGATAAAATTCAACTGGTTGTTGCAGGCTCAGGAGCAGGCAAAGAAACGGAAGCGATACTGGAAATGGGCAAAAGAATCGGGGATTCGGTTAAATTTGCCGGTAAAATAAGCCCACCTGAAATGGCGGAATTATTCAGAAAGACTGACGTTATGGTTCTGCCGTCATTTTTCGAAGGGCTGCCCCTGGTTGTTCCGGAAGCCCTCGCCTGCGGATGCAGGCTTGTAGCTACGGATTTGCCCGGAATAAGGGAAGCTGTACCTGAGGAGATGACAGAAAGCGGTTATGTAAAGCTTATCCCCCTGCCGCCTATGAAAACCATTGATGTGCCACAGGAACAGGGGCTGCCGGAATTTGTGAAAAATCTTGAAAAAGCTATATCGGATCAGCTCAATGCTTCTGATGTATCCGGAATAAGAAGTGAACGGGCAGAACTTATCAGGAAAAAATTCTCCTGGACTTCATTGTTTAGCCGGGTATATGAATATTCAGAAAGAATAAATAAGAAGGAATGATTCTGTGAGTATATTTCAAAAAATGATTATTGATATGAACGAATGGTGCAGAGGACGAAACGGATGGATTAGAATACCGTTCATCATATTTTTTGTATGGGTATTTGTAAAACACATGCAGAACCCTGAATATAAAAGCATAATAGGTGCTCTTAATCTGGGAATTCACGAACTGGGTCACTTTATTTTTGCGCCATTCGGAGAGATGCTCAATGTCCTTGGGGGCACAATTACCCAGTTAGCTGCTCCGGTTCTGGCAATGGTCAACTTTATACGGCAGAGGGATTATTTTGCCATTGCCCTGTGTTTCGGCTGGCTTTCCACCAATTTCTTCGAAGTGGCAACCTATGCAGGCGACGCAAAGGAACAGATGCTGCCCCTTGTGGGACCCGGCACTGAATATCCAATGCACGACTGGAACTTTATTCTTAAAAAATTCAACATGGTAAACCAATGCGGGGATGTGGCAAATGTATTCCGCTTCTGCGCAATAATTGCAATGACAGCCTGCATGTTCATGGGCATTTACATAATAGTAAAAATGCTCACAACAAAGAGAGATCCTGACGAACCTATGGATTTTTCGAGGGTGTAGGGGAATTTTTTATTAAACTAATCATAAATGGCAAAAGAAAAGTATTTACAATCTTTGAAGATTACGGTATTCACGAAGCTACCCCTATCCGCTTGGAATTGGGGACCGACCGGGGACCGTGGGGTTTGGGGACCGTCAGAGGAGACCACGCTTTTTTGGAAAAGCGAGGTCTCCTCCGAACCTCCTCCCTTGAAAAACAAGAGTATTGGTGATTGGGATTGGAGTGGTTTTTGCTAATTCAGTGGCATTATCCCTATCCGTGAACAAACACCGGATCCTCTTCCTGACCATAGAGCACTTGTTGAAATCTAATTTGAATATCCGGTTTGACCAATGAGGAGAGGAAGATGTTTACCGGACGGTTTGCGAACTGGTCAAGGCGAAGCTCGATAAAGCTAAAAGTAAATAATATAAAAGGAGAGACAGAATGGATCAAAACAAAATCATCGTTTTTGAAAATAAATACATCCGGCGGATCTGGCATAATGAGGAATGGTATTTTTCTGTGGTAGATGTTTGCGGAGCTTTGACAGATAGCCCGGATGCCGGCGCATACTGGAGAAAGCTGAAACAACGGCTGAAAGAAGAGGGAAGCGAGGTCGTGACATTTTGTCACGGACTGAAATTAGAAGCGGCAGACGGTAAGAAATACGCTACCGATTGTGCCAATACGGAAAGCATGTTTCGTATTATTCAATCAATCCCTTCTCCTAAAGCTGAACCTTTCAAACGCTGGCTGGCGAAAATAGGTTATGAACGCGTACAGGAAATTGAAAACCCGGAACTTGCTCAGGAGCGCATGAAAGAACTCTATGAACTGAAGGGTTATCCTAAAGACTGGATCGACAAACGCTTACGGGGAATAGCTATACGCCAGGATCTTACAGACGAATGGAAAGAAAGGGGAATTGATAACGAGCGTGATTTTGCCATCCTTACAGCAGAAATATCAAAAGCGACTTTTGGACTAACGCCTTCGGAATATAAGAATTTAAAAGGTTTAACCAGGAAAAATGAAAATCTGCGGGATCACATGACTGATCTGGAGTTAATTTTTACAATGCTGGGCGAAAAGGTAACGACTGAAATATCTCAAAATGAAAAACCGGATACATTTGATAAAAACAAGAAAGTGGCAAAACGCGGTGGAAATGTTGCCGGGAAAGCACGCATGGAAACCGAAAAGGAATTAGGTCGAAGTATTGTAACCAATCAAAAATTCTTGCCTGATAATACAAAATAAAGCAATAAGAAATAACCGTGTTATTCATAAAGCTCAAGTCTGCTGTTTTTCATTTTACCGGTTTTACATTGTAAACCAATGCGGGGGGGTGTGGCAATTGTTTTCCGCTTCTGCGCAATAATTGCAATGACAGCCTGCATGTTCATAGGCATTTACACAATAGTAAAAATGTTCACAACAATATGGATTTTTCGAGGGTGTGATCTCCCCTACCCGCACTTGGAATATCCGCAGTGCTGGCAGGTGGAGCAGGCTCCTACTATTACTGTTCCCTGTCCGCATTCGGGGCAGGGGGTTTCGTTGCTGAACATTGTGGGGATATTGGCATATTCGTGGGAGGTTCCGTTGCCGTTTCCGTTCATTGGTGCGGGTTTCCAGCGTTTTTCCATTGGGACATCATAATATTCCTCATCGCTGGCGCTTACTAAGGCTGTATTGTCGCTTCCCACTTCCAGATTGACTGTTCTTATAACTTTTTCGTCATTAATTTCATCGTTTTTGTCTTCTGACAGAAGATTAAGCTGTCCTTCTTCTTCATTTATGGAGGTTGGTGCTGTGTCGGTAAGAGGGGCTGATTCCTCTTTCTTTTCGCCGTCTTTTTTGCCAACTACGATAACCTGTCCGGCTCTGCTTCCGTCGCGATATACAGTGAGGCCCTTTACTCCGCTTTCGTAGGCAAGGCGGTAGGTGTGGTCCACATCTTCGATGGTGGCATTGGCGGGAAGGTTGATGGTTTTGGAAACGCTCATATCGGTATGGCGCTGGAAAGCGGCCTGCATAAGGACATGTTTGTCGCCGGGCACATCGTATGAAGTAACGAAGAGTTCCCTGACTTTTTGGGGAATTTCCTCTATATCCTGAATTGTGCCGAATCCTGAGATCTTTTCCATCAGATCTTCTGAGAAGAATCCCTCTTTTCTGGCTATTTTTTCAAACAGGGGATGAACTTCGAGAAGTTTTGCTTTATCAAGGACATTTCTGACGAAGCTTACGCCGAAGAGGGGCTCGATTCCCGGGGAGCAGCCTGAGATGATGGAGAGTGTGCCTGTAGGAGCAATACTTGTAATAGTTGCATTTCTGATGGGCGTATCCGGGAAGAAGGCGGATTTCTGCCAGTTGGGGAAGGTTCCTCTTTCCCTTGCCAGATCCATAGATGCTTTTTTGCCTTCTCTTGCAATAAATTCCATAACGGTATCCGCAACTTTGAGAGCCAGATCATCACGGTATGAAACGCCGAGGGATATGAGCATGTCTGCAAAGCCCATTACGCCAAGACCGATTTTGCGGTTGCTGCGGGTTTTCTGCTTGATTTTGGGAATCAGTGGCACATATTCATTAACATCGATGACATTATCGAGAAAACGGACTGCAAGCTTGACTGTTTCCCGGAGGCGGTTGAAATCGATAGCTTTGTTGCTGACAAAGTGGCTGAGATTTATGGATCCGAGATTACAGGCTTCGAAAGGAAGCAGGCATGCTTCGCCACAGGGGTTTGTTGACTCGATTGAGCCGAGCTTGGGTGTGGGGTTGTCCCTGTTGATGCTGTCGATGAAGAGAATTCCCGGTTCTGCGCTTGCCCATGCGTTATAGACAATTTTTTCCCAGACTTCCTTTGCAGGGAGGGAGCCGGCTTTTTTTCCGGTTCTGGGATTGAGCACATCATAATTTTCCCCGTTTTTCAGTGCTTCCATAAACACATCGGTTATTGCTACGGAAATATTAAAATTGGTAAACTCAGCAGTATCCAGTTTTGAATTGACAAAGCTCATAATATCAGGATGATCGACCCGGAGGACTCCCATATTGGCGCCTCTTCTTCTTCCACCCTGCTTCACTGTTTCAGTGGCTTCGTTGAAAACCTTCATAAAGGAAATAGGGCCGCTTGAAACTCCGCTGGTTGATTTAACACGATCTCCTGCGGGTCTGAGCTGTGAGAAGCTGTATCCGACCCCGCCGCCGCTTTTCTGGATGAGGGCTGCCATTTTAACGGACTCGAAAATCTCCGGCATGGAATCTCCAACAGGAAGAACAAAACATGCAGAAAGCTGGCCTTCTTCTCTTCCGGCATTCATAAGTGTGGGTGAATTTGGAAGGAAGTCGAGGGCGGTAATCATATGGTAAAACTTTTCCGCAAATTCGGCAATTTTTTTCTTGCCGCCATACAGACTTTCCGCCGAGGCTACTGTTTCCGCCACTCTACGGAAAAGATCCGCCGGTGTTTCCGTAGGCTCGTTGTTCATATCCCTTTTCAGATAACGGGCTTTGAGCACAGTGAGTGCATTTTCCGTTAAAACCGGTTCTCTTTCGTAATCTCCGCTACTCTGTTCTTCTTCGAAAAGCAATGGGAGTTCGAGTTCTTCTTTTATGCCCTTAACCACTACCGGATCTCCTTCGTATGTGTACTGGTCCAACAGAGTTACCACTTACCCGTCATACGGAATCTGCTTAGAAATGGTACAAACCGCATAATGGCAGTATTCTTCCGAAACAAACTCAGGATGAGGGGTTGGCTGTGTAAGCTCTTGTGAAATGTTTTTAAATTTTAGCACAAGGGTTAGGTGAAGTCAACGAGAAAATTTTCCCCACACTGCATAAAACCACAATATATTGTGGTTATGGAATCACTAAACACATATTTTTTTGTTTATCATTATTTGGGACTACCTGTTTTTTGAATTTTTTTCATTATTTTTTCAGAACATCCAGCGACTACCGGATCGCAGGCGTCCTGCGCCTACCCCGGGTCCCAAAAACCAACCCGAACAATGTAGCGCAGGTCTTCACAGGCTGCGCCAAAACTCCGTTTTGAATAGCTGACATTGAGTCTGTGGTAAATACCATTAAGTTTTTTCCAATTTGAGAAGCAAGACAGGAATCTTTACGGCATGGTTCTGGAACCAACACCAGACTTCAGTCTGGTGGACTGCAAGCTCACAACCACAAGGCCCAAACTGTTTTAACAGTTTACCGGAAAACGCCATCGTTGAAATCGGAGAAACCATTAAAATGGTTTAAAGCCCGTGGTTATGCGGTTTGACTGCCACCGGGTTAAAACCCGGTGTTGGTTCCAGGGGCTTCGGGATTAATGAAATATGGATTTGACAGCTGCCGAAATAAATCAGATATGAGTAATATGTGCGGTTTTGGCGCAGCCTGTTCAGACCTGCTATATAGATGTTTGTCACAATTATACATACAACATACAGTGTCAAACATCTTGGTTTTGACCCAGACAGCAAGGCTAAAGCCTTATGCTACTTGTTTTCACACAATCTCTGCAACCCCGACGCGGACCCGCAGGTCCGCCCACACCGTAAACCTGCTCCCCAAAACAAACTCTACAAACGAAAACAAAACGCAAACTGTAAGAGAGATCAATGCTACTGGATTAAGGCATTGATTTATCAGAATTGGGGGGACCGACCGGGGACCGTGGGGATTTAGGACAGTCATGGGGGGATTAGAAGCAATGCCCATGAATTAAGGCATGGATTTATCTGATCACTCACAATAATTATAACCGCACGCCCAGCTCCCGGAGAAAACTTTTTTGAAAAAAGTTTCCTCCGGACCTCCATCCAAAAACTTTTGGAATTGGGGACCGACCGGAGGGGTTAGGACCGACGGGGATTTGGGGACCGTCAGAGGGAACCACGCTTTTTTAAAAAAGCGAGGTTGCCCTCCGAACCTCCCTCCTTGAAAAACAAGAGTATTGGGCTGGAAATTGGAGTAAGTTCTACTTATTCAGTGGCATTGGGTTGGCGGGGGGTGTGCCGTGTTTTTGGAGGATTTGAAGTTTTTGCTTGCATCGTGGGCGGACCTGCGGGTCCGCGTCGGGGTTGCAAACCCCTCCTACGATCGTTGGCGGAGGTTGTGGTTATGGGGTTACTGGCGGTTGGCCATGTGTTTGGGGACCCGGGGGACAGGCAGGACGCCTGCGATCCGGCAGTCGTTAGCGAAGCTTGTGGTTATGGGGTTGCTGGCGGTTGGCCATGGGTTTGGAGACCCGGGGGACAGGCGGGACGCCTGCGATCCGGCAGTCGTTGGCGAAGCTTGTGGTTATGGGGTTGCTGGCGGTTGGCCATGGGTTATAGCAGGAATTACCCTGGAATTCCCAGTTTTTCCAGGGTTCTTTCATCAGGCTGGCAGGTCAGGGGTAGTTTGTTTTTTATCTGAAAATCACCGATTGACCGCATTGTGGATTTTCCGATGGTTCCATCACAAGCGCCTTTGTAGAAGCCTGCTTTTTTAAGGGCTTCCTGCATTTTAGAAATTCTGTCAGGTTTTATATAAAGAATTGTTTTTATATCTTCAGGGGTAAGTTCGTAACCGGTGATAATCACCTTTGTACCTGCATTGATTTCCGTATGGGCGAAAAGCTCGTCCATATCCTCATTTCGAAGGGCAATACATCCGGCAGTCCAGTTATGTTTGATGCCTCTTCCGTGAATCTGGATTTCTCCTCCGATGGGGATTGGACTTCCAGCTTCTTCACCCACCAGACCTTTTTCAACTGCAAAATCATATCTGAATTCGTCTGTTTTGTTGGGATAATCGAGATCATAGGCTCTGTAATATGTGGCATTGGGTTGAAGGACAATAATCCGGTAGATCCCTTCGGGGGATGAAGCCATGTCACGGATGAGTTTTCTGTTTTCAGGTTTTCGACCCATCGCCACAGGGTATTTTTTAACGGGAAGAGAGCCGTCCAGAATTGTAAGGGTATAATTTTTTTTGTCTATATGAATTGTCGGTTTTGAAACCACCGGAAGTTTTTTTGCCGGAATTTTCACTTCCACATTATTGCTTAAAAGCATTTCGCCCTTATCGGTGGTTACGCTCAGAGCATAATAATAGGTGTAATTGTCGGCAAATGAAGTATCGGAATACACTCCCTGCAAGCCTCCGGGATTCCCTGTTCCGGTAGGGTTTGCTGCAGGTGTTGATTTGGACTTTTCCTTAGGATACAGGCATGCTGTTTTTGCAACCGGTATATATGAAAAATCCATTTCACCAGCTTCGATTCTGCTTCCGCTTCTTAGAAGCTCAACTGATTCCACTTTTATATTATCAGGCAGTCTGCATTTCCAGACAGCTTTTACCCTGCCGTCTTTCTGAAGTGAAGCTTCAAGGGAAATTTCTTTTGATTCGGACAAATCAAAAATGCCCTTGCGGGCATTTTCTGATTTATTGTCTGAAAACAAACTGCCGACTCTGTTCCTTACAGCTTCAACCTGAGGCTTCATATTGCTTCCTGCAAGCCGGATTGTTGTGTAAACTGTTCCGATAATAACTGCGGCAACAATAAGTGGTAAGAATATCTTTTTCATCCCTGACCCTGCCTTTTTGTTTCAACTGTAACAGTCGGTATTCTGTTTATGCGTCAACGATATCGGACTCAACTTCCTCGAGGACTTCTTCTTCCTTCTGAACCATTGCGTCATCGATCCAGTCGAGTTTGTCGATTTTGATGATACCACATTTCTTTTCGTAGGCGGTTTTGAACATATCCACTATCTGAACAAAAATTGCCTTTGCTCTTTCCAGATAAACCCAGTCGCCGAGGAATTCCTGTTTGAGCAGATCGTGTTCGGATGTAACTTCAAATATCTTTTCGATTACGGCATACTGTTTCTGCAAGCCGTCGGGAGTGATTCTGACCATGAAGGGGAAGTAGAACTCATCCGGCTCAGTATATTTTCTGAGTTCCGGCGCTTCGTCCATTCTATAGACCAGTTCTTCCATAATGGTGCCGTCTTTGGCGTTTTCCGAGTCTTTGAAGATCATCACCATCTCAGAAATTGGAGTAGCCTGCTTATCAATCATATCAATAAGCATTTCCTTGCGAACTGCCTGCTCGTCATCCAGTTCCTTATTGCAGAGAGTGTTGAGTTCCTCCTCGAGATCCTTTATCTGATCAAATTTGTCTTCGGGGATTACAAAGTATTTCCAGGTCAAATATGCATCCATTAACTTCTCCGCCTTTCTGTCTTATAAGGGATTCCGCATAAAACGCAAAAATCCGCATGTATAATTTCTGCGGTTGCAAATATTCTTCCTCCTATACTTATGTCTAAAATTGCCACAGGTGGGCATAAATAGAATAATAAAAAAACAGAGGGTTACTTAATGCAAGATAAAGATGGAGAAGCTTACAAAATGCCGGATGAGAATCAGGCACCCCCGGCTTCGGAGCAGAATCCTGCCGGGATTGTTAAAGCTGATGCACAGACTCCGGTATCTGCAGAGCTTATTAACAACGAACGGAACAAAATGGAATTCGAAAGATCATTCAAGAGCGGAGCAAGCTGGTTTTTCTGGATTGCAGGTTTGTCGCTGATTAATTCGATAATTATTCTTTCGAAGGGAAAAATCAGTTTTATTTTTGGGTTGGGGATAACTCAGATTCTGGATGCTCTCGGACAGCATTTTGGGGGAGTGGGAGCAATAATCACCATGGTGCTGAACCTGATAGTGATAGGAGTTTTCATTGTAATCGGCATACTCTGCCACAAGCGCTACTTCTGGGCTTTCTGGGTGGGTATGGTGCTTTACGGTATTGACGGGTTGATCTTTCTACTTGGCATGGATATTCTATCCATTGTGTTCCACGCATTCGCACTTATCAGCATATATTGGGGGCTTCAGTCACTTAAAAAGCTGGAAGAGCTTGAAGCAAGAACAAAAGATACGCAGCAGGAAGCACCGGTGGTTACAAATTCATAAAAGTTAAATTGTTTGGGATGGGGAGCCCCGGGGGAAACCAAAGATTATTTGATCAGGTTTCCCCCATTTTATTTTATCCTGAATTTAGAAATCGTTGTTTTCCACAGGCTTCACACCGGTGAACAAAGATGAATACTCAAAGACTTTCCAGTAGCCGTCTTTATTCCGTTTTAACAAAACAGGGGAAGGGTTGTCCTTTCCTCCGCTTCTTACAAAAAGTTTTACTTCGTTATCCGAGCGTCTGGTATTATTTTCATCCACAACCACTTTGGCATCATAGGAAGAGGCATAACCGTTCGCAGGTTTTCCGCCCAGGTATGAAGCGGCGATTCCTCCCCTGAAATTTGTGCCTTTCACAACTCTGCTGAACTGATCGACTGCCAGCCTCTGGGTGGAATCGGGTTCGCCGTTTTTATCCACATAATCCTTTGCCAGAACCATACCCCACATTTTTTTGCCATCAGGATTCTCTTCCTTTACTGTTTCAAGAACCGCTATGATAAGGCATCTGACGGAGCCTTCGGGAGTTTTTCCCTCTTTTTCCCATAAAGCCTGAAATTCATCAAGGCTCATATTGGGAGAAAGAGCAGTGATTTGCACATCTCCCTTTTCAACATCCGCAGCCTGCACAAACCCGGAGCAGGCAAGAAAAATTGTTACCACCATTAAAAGAATAATCCCGCTTTTCATCTTTTTCCTCCTATTATGTTTATTTATCCGATTCATTCATCATCCCGGCAAAAACAATGCAATCGTCCACCTGAACTGTCATTCTTACAGAAACAAGTTCGCCGGAGAAGTTGAATGATGAAGCGCAGAATGCAGATCCGCTCACAGTTTCACCTGAAGAATTTCTAAATTCGACCCTGAAGGCACCGTATTTTTTTTCGAAGGAATGTCTGAGAAATTCTTCAAACTGACCTGTGGGCAAAGTATCAAAGAACTTGCGAAGAGGTTTTCCCCAAATATCCACTCTTTTCAACCCAAGAAGTTTGTATGCGTGAGTATTGCAATCGGTGATGTTTCCCCTCGGATTCAGTGAAAAGCTCACAAAGGGGCTGTTTTCATAAAAGTCAATGCTGTTGTTTTCGAGGGTTTTTATTTCAAATTCCTTTTCCTGAATTTTCAGGGTCAGTTCACGATTTTTTGTGTAAAGCCAAATAAGCGCGGCAAAAAGAGCAAAAACAAGAATCACAAGCATTATCACAAGGGAAGCGCTGCCGCCTCCGCCTGCGGATTCAGCTTCACATGGGAAAATACCGGTTAAGGATAAAAGCTGCATAAACAATCACTTTCCTGCTTCAAATACCCAAATATCAATAAGTTTAGATCCCCCCAGATTAAAACCTTTAACAAAATGCAATTTTCTTTCCGAATTCCGGGCTATACAAGCTGCCGCTTCATCTCTGCTTTCCCTGGCGTCATAACAGTCGATAAGGTAGAACTGTCTTTTTGGCTCGGAAAGAAGCACTTTTTCAGGATCCTGATTTTTATCGGCATAACAGAGAACCTGTCCTTTGCTTCGGTTCAGCATATACCGGCAGAGTCCCGGAGTGACATTGAAGTATAAAAACTCCCTGTATCCCTGTCTGTCGCCGTTAAATGCATTTTCATTTTCTTCAAAAAGGGAGCTTTCCATAACCATAATACCCACGGAGGAAGTTTTTTTGTCTGAGTTCTGAAAGCAATGATCCACAACTGCTTCCGAAATCGCATAAACACTCCAGAAATCAGGCTGAGGCTGCGCCGGAAAAGCAGGATAAAAAAATACGATTCCCCTTTCCCCCGGATTGAGCACCTCTTCCTGTCTTACAGGAATACTCTTTATCACAAAGGGATAAACCAGACACATCAGGGGCCAGACAAGAATGAGGGAAGCTGCAGCCGGTTTATATCTTCCTGTAAATTTTACCCACAGAACGGATAATATGGCAACTATCAACCCAGAAGAAATTAAAAAGCGATGCTGGGAAGAGGCAAGGGCAGATGTCAGGAATATACCTGAAAAACCGGCAGCAAAAACGATCATGTATTCCCAGAGGTTTTCTTTTTTTAAAATAAACAGAACTAAGCCGACAATTACAAAAACCATCACAAGTGGAAACAGGGTGTTGATCATACCGAGATTACCCAGCAATTGTTCTTTTATAAACCCAAAAGTAAGGATTGAATTCTGATTTCCATGCCCTCTGAAATTTGAGAAAAGGAGCCATCGGCTGTAGAGATAATAAGGCATGGATATTGAAAAAGCTATCAGAATACTGATTATGAAACGAAACACAGGGCGGAAATTTTCACAAAACGGTTTATCCGATGCTTTTTTCTTAAGAATTACTATAGAAACGACTATTATTGCGGCAGCTAAAACCAGAAGAAGGGTAATATCCCTTAAAAACATGGATTCATAATCCTGAGAAGTAAAATTTCTGATGATACCACTGAGAAAAAGCAATCCGGTTCCTGCTATGGCAGCAAGGCAGACACTGGAATAAACGGCGGAAAAAGCTCCCCTTTTCAGAAAATAGAGCCAGACCACCAGAACCGGCGCCAATATTATAAAAAGTGCGTTGAATTTGCAAAACAGGGAGAGGCCTGCAGCTATTCCAAACAGATAAGAAGGCAGAGGTTTTTCGAATTTATCCGATTTAAGAAGAAAATATATACTCAGCAACGAAAAGGCAGACTGGGGATAATCTATGAGAAAAACATGCATATTATTCATAATAAAGCTGCTGCCTGCGGCAACAACAAAAGCAATGACTCCTGCGAGCCTGCCTCCCAGCCGGGCGGCTATTCCGTAAGTGCAGAAGAGCATTATCAGGGTAAAAGGGAAAAGGCTCCATAAAAGATTTTTCAGTGAAACCCCAAAAACAAAAAAGACTGCTGAAGCGTAATAATACATAAACGGCGGATAGGGCAATCTTGCAAATGCAAAAAAAGACTCCACTGTTTTCATATTTTTCAGGCAGTCATACATATTGAGGGATAGATTGATATGGGAAATGCTATCCCCCACAAGCGGCGAACGATCATTTTCTATGAAATTATAATTCCATAGGGTAAGAAGGGCGGTAATTGCAAGAATTACTGCAATATGCCAGTATTTTTCCGCATATTTCAATCCTGTTTCCCTTATTTGTTTCATCCGGTGATATTTTCCAACAGAATCCCCTACTCCTCCAAATGTTATTGAAACCGCCGTAAAACATTGCTATAATCGAAATTGCGGATAACGCAATTCTTGATAACGGAAGTAGATATGCTCATTTTGCTCAACCAACCGGAAAAAGTTTTAAACAGTCTTGTAATTTCGAAATCACCGGATTTGAAAATAAAAAAGAAAGATGATCAGCTTCTTATTGTTAATACTGAAACCGGCTTATGGTCGATACTCGATCCCCAGTTTCAGTCGTTTTTCAGCAGGCTGGACAAACCGATTTTCTATAGTGAACTGATTAAAAACGATCAGGGAATTCCACCTGCTATGTATATAAGCTTTCTTGAGGAAACATATAAAAAAGGGATTGTTAATATTTCCGGCAGAAAAAGCGAATCCATACAGTCGGAAAGAGTGAACAGGGACGAAGAGACAAGCACCCTTATCTTTGAAGTGGAAAAGGGAGAAAAAACTTTTATCGAAAAGATTGAAAGTTATGTAAGCAGCCTCATACATGATGGAAGCAAAGACAGGATTATAGTAAGATTCACCGGAAATACAGTTTCGCTCGCCGGTGTTTTTGAAGATATTGAGCATAAACTTTTCAGTATGGCAAAGCACAATGAGAGAGATCTGCAGATTTCGGCTGATTATTTTCCGGGAATCGACAAAAGCCATTATCAGGGTTTTCAGGTAAGTGCGGATTTCAGATGCAGGGCAGAAGACTTGCTTTCGGGCAGTGGTTTTCCTGATGAGATGAGGGCGGATAAAACTCAGGTGGAAGAAAACAGAGTCCGCAAATCAGTTACTGTTATGGTAAACAGCGGGGAACAATTCAAACCGGTTTTCAGTTTACTGTTAAACAATGAGGTCAACAATATCGCGCTGAAGATTGATCCGGAAGTTTATCTGAATAATAATGCAATTACAGCTTCGATCAGAAAAATGGAAGAAATGGCGGCTGCATATCTCGAAACTATAGACTATGCGTATTCCCAGACATCAGGAAGCCGTACCAGGTTGATTTTTGCAGATGCCCACCGTTTTCTGAGTAATGTGTACGGAAAAGGAATTGAGCATCCATGTTCAGGAAGCCCCTGCAGCATGGGGTGCAAAACAAAGGTAATAAAAGAGTCGGGCGGCATTTTTGCCTGCAAAAGCCTAAGCGAAAAGACAGCGGAAAAGCTCAGGATTTCACAGCAGGATCTGGACTGTCCGGCACAATCGGAAACACTGAAATTCTGGAGAACAAACAGGATTGAAACAAGCCCGGCGTGCAAAAGGTGTATGTGGAAAAAACTATGTTTCGGAGGCTGCCCGGTTATTACCTACGAAAAATACGGCAGTTTAAACAGGGAAGATCCGAGATGCCAGTTTTTCAGGATGATATACGAAAATATAATATGGAAAGTTCATAAAACCCCGCTGATAGTAAGGAAACTGGGAGGCCACAATTCATGAAAAACAGGGAAATTCCACTGGGGATAAGAAAATTCAAAGGCAGCTCCCTGATTAAGAAAACAGACGGACTAACCCGCATCAAACGGGGAAGAAAGGTTCTTTTTATTGAAAAGGAAACAGCAAGCTGGATGATACTTGAACAGGCGAAACTCGCACTGTTTGAATCCCTGAACTCTCCCAAAACCGTTGATGAAATCCTCTCAGGACCAATTACTGCCCTCAGTGTTGAAGAAAAAGAAGAATTACTGTTTCAGCTTTACAACAACAACCTGATTTCATTTAACGGAATTCATTATTTTGAGCCGAAAAAGCTCTGGGTTTCTCCTACGAAATACCCCCAGTTTCTTTGTCTTCATATTACAAGCGCCTGCAATTTCGTATGTAAATACTGTTACGCCAGAGCAAACCCCCATCTCGAAAAAATGCCTCTCGAAGTTGCTTATAAAGTGATGGAAAGAATTCTGGAAGAGATTCCACATGAATATTTTCTTATTGATTTTCACGGAGGCGAACCTTTTCTTGCCTATGACGAAATGGTGAAAACCATTAAATACGCTCAGGAATATAATAAAAAACGGGGATTGAACAAACGACTTGATTTTATCGTACAATCAAATGGATCACTTGTTACGGTGGAAAAAGCAAAAACCCTGGAATCCCTGAACTGCAGCATCGGCTTCAGCCTTGACGGACCTGAATTTGTTCAGAATTCACAGAGAATTTACCCTGACGGATCCGGCACATTTTCGCAGGTGTGGAAAAACATGCAGGATCTGAAGGAAGCAGGGGCAAAACTGGGCTTTATTGCGGTTATTCACAAGCCTGAGAATTATAAACATGCTTTCAAGTTCTTTACGGATTACGGTTTGACCGGATTCAGGCTCAACTATTCAGCTTATATAGGCAGAGCGACAGAAGAGCTGGAATTTCCACACGGAAGGGGCGAGGAATTTGCCCGGCACTGGCTTGAAATGGTTGATATTGCTTCAGAATATGTTCTTGAAAAAGGGCATTCACTTTCCATTAAAGATCTCGATCAACAGATAAACAACATCACAAGCAAAGGCAGACCCTTTATGTGTTACCGCTCGCCATGCGGATGCGGCAGATCGATCCTCGGATTCGGATATAACGGCGGAATATATGCCTGTGAAGAAGGCACCGGAATAGACGCTTTTAAAATAGGCAGTATTTATGATACATCCAAAACCATTCCTGAAATTATAGACACAAGCGAGGTTCTGGAGCATATTACCGGCAGAACAGTTGACAATATTCCAAAATGTAAGGAATGCACATTCAAGAGATTCTGCGGAGGAAGATGTACAACCAAATCATACGCCAGATACGGAAATTTCCGCAGGGAAGATGCCATGTGCAGGTTCTATCAGATTGTATATCCTGAATTAATCTGGAGAATTCATGACAGACCGGAATTAATTCCGCTGCTCAACCCTCCTGAGCAGGGATTCTGCAGGCAGAAAGACTGCAAACCGGATGAAAAATCAGAATGCACAACCTGCTGAGTTATGTCTTATGCTTCTTTGGAAATAAGAACTCCGATATCCTTGAAGACTTTTATTACAGCGTAGAAGATTACGAGGAATTCGAGTCTGCCAAAGAACATACCGTACATCAGTGTAAGCAGAATACCGGGCTGGGCGGAAGGGGATGTTACTCCGATGGATTGGCCTACACATCCCTGTGCCGATGAAAATTCGAAAAATGCGGACTGCATAGGCACTCCCATAGCCATAAGCAAACCGCTGCCAAAAAGAAGGGACATTACATATATGCCGGCAAACATGAAAACTTCCTGAACATGTTCCGATTTGATGAATATTTTTTCCTCACCCTTATATATATAATGGGTTTCAACGACATTTCTCGGGAGAAACTGCTGCCGGATCAGCCACCACACTGATTTAAAAATAATAGCAACCCTTAGCTGTTTCAAAGCGCCGGAAGTTGAGTTTGTCTGGCCGCCTATACACATTGCGATAATATTAAGAAAAATACCTATCGAGGGCCACACTGTATAATCTGTGATTGAAAAGCCTGTTCCCGACATAGATGAAACAGTTTCAAAAGCTGCGGTCATAAATGCTTTTCCCATATCCTTATAAAGGGGATATAAGGCTGCCAGAGCGGTTAATACGGTGATTGAACCTATGGCAATAAGGGAAGTTTTAAATTCAACATTCCTCTTAACAATATTGAATTTTCCCTTCAGCAGAAAATTGTGGCTTGTAAAACTCATGCTGCCTGCATACATGATAAGAATACAGATAATATTGATAGGAATCGAATTATAAAAACCGATGCTCAGATTTTTTGTGGAAAAGCCGCCTGTTCCGAGGGCGCACATAGTATGATTCACCGAGTCGAAAAGAGGCATTCCCGCAATGGTAAGTGAAGCAGAACCGAGGAAAAGGTAAAGAAGATAAATTTTGAATATGATAGATGCGGATTTTTTTACATTAGGGAAAATTTCATGGGGATGACCTTCAACATGATAAACCGATGTGGCAGAAGTGCCTGAAAGAACCGACATCATAATAAGTGCAAATCCTGCACCTCCGAGATACTGACTCAGACTGCGCCATAGCAGGATCACATGCGGACATTTTTCAGGAACCATAACCGTCAGACCGGTACCAGTCCAGCCGCTAATGGATTCGAAAAGACCGAGGAGATAATTCATATTGTCCATCAACGCCAGCGGAACAGCACCGATGGAAATGGTATAAGCCCAGGCAAATACAACAATTACGGCGCCATGAATGAGATCCATCGTAATCTTCTGTTTATCTTTCATAAAGAGAATAATAAAGCCGCCAACTGCTGCCGAGCTTGCCGCAGGCAGGATAAAACACCAGGAATATTTCAGTTCTTCGGGCCAGAATGGCAAAATCAATAGAGGCAGAAGCAGAATTACCGATGCGCAAACCATTATAATGCCGCAATAATAAACTATTGTAAAAATAGTTTTAATTATGTATTCTCTTTCTCTCACTCACATCTCCAAAATTGCTGTTTATCAAGCGTAAATCAGAAGTAATGGATAATTTTCCTAACACCGGTATAACTCCTTCAAAGAGAGGAATTACTATTAATCCGGCTAATTTATAAAAAAATTCAATATAAAGCGGCGGGGTTTATATGGAGCAGGCAAACATACTCTTCCTGAGGGAAGACGCAAAACTTGATGATATAATAAAACAATGCATTGATTTATCAGGCATGAACTGCCAGATCAGCTGCGCAGATTTGTCGCGGATAAGAGAATACTTTATAAGCTGCAGATTCGGGGTTGAAAACACCTATGATATTATTCTGATAGAAGGCTCAGCAACCATGCTGACTCCCGATGATGTGGAAAATCTGCCTGCCGATTCGATAATCTGTCTTTCTGATATTCCGTTTGAAAAATGCCAGATACAATGGGTAAAGGACAAACTTTTCGAGGAAATACCTATAGGAATTGCAGCCCACTCCCCTCAATGTCTTGCCTATGCAGTCAACAGAAATATCAAAACAATGAAAAAGCAGTATAAAGACCAAAAACTGGTTAAAACACTGATTCAGTTGATTCCCAACAGCATAACCCTGTTTGATATTTACGGAACAATCCTTTTCAACAACGCCAGGCTTATTGGTTTATCAGAGGAATCTCTCAGGGGAAAATCGATTTTTTCATTTTTGAAGAGGGGCCAGCGAAGAATAATAAAGAACTATATGAAGCTTGCTCTGGAAGATAATCACAGCTGCACTTTCAAATCCGAGGTAAAAACGAAAAAAGGCAGCTATACACCTGTGGAAATAAATGCCACCCTTGTGAGGGACACCACGGGAGAGCCACTTTATTTCATAGCAATCCTTACAGACATCAGCATTCAGAAAGAAATAAAGCGTAAAGAAACCTATCTTTCCCACTTTATTGATACTTCAAAAGACGGTATTCTTGCTTTGGACAGAAACAGTTATATAACTTTGTGGAATAAGGGAGCTGAGGAGTTATTCGGGTATTCTTCTCAGGAAGTTTTAGGTAAAAATATAAATGTAATCTTTTCTGACGATGAAATCAGAAATGCCCTGAAAGAAAGCCTTCAGAAGGTGAAAGCTGAAGGATACC
>JAJTBE010000023.1 GCA_021287065.1 Bacillota bacterium | reverse complement strand
GGTTTTAGTTTGCAGCGCGGGCGGACCTGCGGGTCCGCGTCGGGGTTGCAAACCCCTCCTACGATCGTTGGCGAAGCTTACCGTTATTGGGTTTGCTGGCGGTTAGCGTGGGGTTTTTGGGACCCGGGTGGCAGGCGGGATGCCTGCGATCTGGCAGGTGTTGGAGTTTTGTTGCCGATCTTTTGGGGGATTTGTGGTTTTTGTTTGCGGTGGGGCGGACCTGCGGGTCCACGTCGGGGTTGCAAACCCATCCTACGATCGTTGGCGAAGCTTACCGTTATTGGGTTTGCTGGCGGTTAGCGTGGGGTTTTTGGGACCCGGGGGGCGGGCGGGAAGCCTGCGATCCGGCATTTTTTGGCGTTTTGTTGTTGCTCTTTTGGGGGATTTGTGGTTTTTGTTTGCGGTGGGGCGGACCTGCGGGTCCGCGTCGGGGTTGCAAACCCCTCCTACGATCGTTGGCGAAGCTTGTGGTTGTGGGGTTTGCTGGCGGTTGGCGGTGGGTTTTGGGATCCGGGGGGGGCGGGCGGGACGTCTGCGATCCGGCGGTCGTTAGCCGGGCTTGTGGTTGTGTGGATGGAGGGGGGTGGTTGCGGGCGGATTATTGCTCAATTTGCTTCTGGATTATAAGCCTTGTGGTTGTGCGGACGGCGGGGGGTGGTTGCGGGAGGGCATATTTGCCCTCCCCTACTGTTGGCGTTTGTTTTTGGTTATTTTTTGTTTTTCAGCATATCCTCATATGAAGGAGACATTGACCAGAGGCGCTGGATTATGGGGGGGAGGGTTTCGAGGACATAATCAACTTCTTCTTCTGTGCTGTCTTTGCCAAGCATAAAAGTTATCGATCCGCTGCAGATGTCGGTTGGGACTCCCACTGCTGCAAGGACATGGGAACCAACGAGTTCATCTTCATCCCTTGCCCTGAGGTTTGACGAGCAGGCGGAGCCTGATGCTGCGGCTATACCTTTTACTGCGAGGAAAAGAAGGATTGATTCGCCTTCTGCGAATTCCACCCAGAAGCTCACATGGCCGGGAAGTCTGTTTTCCGATGAGCCTGTGAAATGTAGATATTCGATTTTTTCTGCAAGCCCGTTCCAGAGTTTTTTTCCGAGGGCTTCGATTTTCCGGTTTCTCTCTGGCATTTCTTCTTTTGCAAGGCGTGCAGCTTCGCCCATACCGACTATTGCCGGGACATTTTCTGTGCCGGAGCGATAGCCGCTTTCCTGAAAGCCGCCTTCGAAAAGGGAGAAAAGTTTTGTGCCTTCTCTGAGGTAAAGAGCTGCTGCGCCTTTGGGTCCGTAGAAATTATGAGCGGAAAGGGTCAGGGCGTCAACTCCGAGGTCATTGACATCCACGGGGATGATTCCGGCGGATGAAGCTGCATCTGTGTGGAAAATGACGGCAGGGTTCTTCCTTTTGGCAATTTCAACAGCTTGTTTTACAGGTTCGATAACGCCGATTTCGGTATTTGAAAGCATAATTGAAATGAGGATGGTATCCTCACGAATCATTTTTTCCAGTTCGTCGAGTTTAACAAAGCCATCCTCCCCTACCGGGACCTGTTCTGTTTCAAATCCCTGTGAGTTGAGGAACATTGCGGTATTCATTACCGAGTAGTGTTCAATCTGTGAAATAAGAATATGTCTGCCCTTTGTTTTGTTGGCATTGGCTATGCCTTTAACGGCGAGGTTATTAGCTTCAGTTGCTCCTGAAGTAAAGATGATTTCCGATGGTTTGGCGCTGATTAGAGCTGCGACCTGTTCTCTTGCCTTGTCCACTGCTTTTAGAGCAATCTGGCCCAATGAATGGACATGGGACGATGGGTTTCCGAAGTTTTCCTTAAAGTAAGGCAGCATGACTTCGAGAACTCTGGGGTCGAGGGGTGTTGTTGATGTATGATCAAAAAATATCATTTTATCTGGCATTGGTAAGCCTCCGGTTTTTTCAGATTTATTCTTTATAATCATTTAACCGCGCAGGAAGTTTCCTGTTCGGTTTTTTTGCGGAAAAGGTTTATTTTATGGCGCCCTGTGTTATTCCCTTGATGAAGTGTTTCTGCATTGCTACGAATACGATGATTACGGGAATCATTGAAAGCGTGGATCCGGCTGCTGTAAGGCGGAAGTTAGTATCAAAAGTGTTCATCAGATGGGTTAAGCCTACGGCAAGGGGGTAGAGTTCCTTACTTCTGAGGATGACGAGGGGCCACATAAATGTATTCCAGTATGCTACAAATGCGAAGATGGCGAGTGTAGCCAAAGCTGGTCTTGTAAGTGGGAGCATGATTCTGTACCAGATACCGAGTTCGCCGCATCCGTCGATTCGCGCTGCATCTTCAAGTTCCTGTGGAATGACAAGATAAGCCTGCCGCATGAGGAATATTCCGAATACGCTGACAATGCTGGGGAGAACTACTGCTGCAAGTGTGTCGAAAAGCCCCATGTTCCGGATGGTTATGAAGTTGACGATCATATTTGCCTGTGCGGGGAGCATCATTGTAGCAAGCATCAGGGTGAATATGATGTTTTTGCCGGGGAATTCGAGTCTTGCGAGGGGGTAAGCTGCAAGGGATGAGATAAGCAGTTCGAAGAAAATGCCTACAACCACAATTATTATGGTATTCCAGAAGAAAAGGGGGAGCTGGGGCATTTGCTTAACCACTTCGTAGAAGTTGTCGAGGCTCGGATTCATGGGAATGAAATCTTTGAAAGATTCAAGCCTGAATACATCCTGACCGGATTTGAAAGAGGTCAGGGTAAGCCATATAAAGGGACCTGTAAGGAACAAGCCCATTAGAATCATCATTACATAGGATATGAAATTTACAAAGCGCTTTTTTGACATAAAACGGATATTTTACAGGAGGAAGGCAAATCCTCCATCGGTACGGGGGTTTTTTATTGTGGTGTTTGGGAGAAGTGGCGTGGTATTGGTGTTGATGGTGGGTGGAGGTGAGATATGACAGCCAAGCTGAAGTTTGGCGCTACGGGGGGTGATACGGGGTCTGATACGGGCAATGCCCATGAATTCAGACTTGGATCTGCCTGATCGATCACGAGAATTGCAACCATACGCCCAACTCCCAGAGGAAACTTTTTTGAAAAAAGTTTCCCCGCGCCCACCCTGCGGGCAGGCACCCGCCATCCCAAAACTTTTGAATCGGGGACCGACCAGGGACCGTTGGGGATCGGGGACCGTCAGAAGAGACCACGCTTTTTTGGAAAAGCGAGGTCTCCTCCGAACCTCCTCCCTTGAAAAACAGGGGTATTAGGTTGGGAATTGGAGTAAATTTTGCTAATTCAGTAGTATTGGGCTGATAACGGGTGGGCAAACCATATTTATTCAGCAAAAAATAAAAAAGCCGGAGTGGGCTGGATGCTTGTTCCGGCTTTAATTAAATCGGTAAAGTGTTGCTATAATCCGGGTTATGCTCTCAGGGGTAAGCCTGCGAGGGCTTTTTGAATTTCTTCTCCGGGAAGCTGGAAGTCTTCCATTTCACCGCTGAAGTATTTTTCGTATGAGAACATATCAACATGGCCGTGGCCGCTGAGGTTGAAGAGGATAGTCTTTGATTCGCCGGTTTCCCTGCATTTGTTTGCTTCGATGATGGCTGCTCTTATGGCATGGGAAGTTTCAGGAGCGGGGATTATTCCTTCGGTTCTGGCAAATGTAACGGCTGCATCAAAGCATTCCATCTGCTGGAGAGCCATTGCTTCTATCTGCTTATGTTTCAGGGCTGAGCTTACGAGGGGTGATGCTCCGTGATATCTGAGGCCTCCGGCGTGGATTCCCGATGGCATGAAACTGTGTCCCAGACTGTACATTTTATACAGAGGGGTCATTCCGACCGTATCGCCGAAATCATAAACAAATTCGCCGGCTGTAAGAGTTGGACAGGCTGAAGGTTCCGCAGCAACAAAACGGGTGGTTTTACCTTCAGTGATATTGTCCGAAAGGAACGGGAATGAAATGCCGGCAAAGTTGCTTCCTCCGCCGTGGCATCCGATAACCACATCGGGGTAATCTCCGGCCATTGCCATCTGCTTTTTAGCTTCGAGGCCTATAATGGACTGATGGAGGACAACATGATTCGCCACGCTGCCGAGCGAATATTTGGTGTTGGTTGATGTTACGGCATCTTCAACAGCTTCTGAAATTGCTATACCCAGGCTTCCCTGCGAGTTTGGATCCGCTGCGAGAATTTTTCTGCCTGCCTGAGTTCTTTCACTGGGGCTTGCATAAACTGTGCCTCCCCAGGTTTTCATCATACCTCTTCTGTATGGTTTCTGTTCATAACTGACTTTGACCATATAGATAACGCATTCGATTCCAAAATATCCACAGGCAAAGGCAAGGGAGCTTCCCCACTGTCCTGCACCGGTTTCTGTAGTCAGTCTGCCGGTTCCGGAGATTTTATTATAGTATGCCTGAGCTATGGCTGTATTGGGTTTATGGCTGCCGGGGGGGCTTACACTCTCGTTTTTGAAATAGATTTTGGCGGGAGTATCCAGAAATTTTTCAAGCCTCCTTGCTCTGACAAGGGGGGTGGGCCTCCATATTTTAAGTATATCGAGGACTTCGGCAGGTATATCGATCCATCTTTCCCTTGAGATTTCCTGTTCGATAATCGGATCAGGGAAAATCGCCTTCATATCTGAAGGCTCCAGGGGTCTGAGGGTAGCCGGGTGAACAGGTGGTTCGAGTTCCTGTGGGAAATCAGCCTGAATGTTATACCAGCGCTTTGGAATATCTTTCTCATCGAGGATAATTTTGTAAGTGTCTTCCATAGTTTTGCCTCCCGCTTTTTTTATTTTTGCAATTTTACCACCGGACAGGCTTTTAAGTCAACTAAACCGGTATGCGGGAAGAATAAAAGGATAATTTTTGCATATAGCGAATTTCAGAGAGCGCACAAGGGGATGAGAATGGAGGAGATATAATGACAACCGAAGATATCCTTAACAATGCGAAAAAACACTGCTTTTTTGTATGCCTCAACGACAGCGGAGCAGAACTGTGCAAATCGAACGCTCCCTACGGCATAGCAGCAGTGCACGAGATTCAGAAAGCCTGCGGGCTTGAACCCAACGCTACTTTCATATCCACACCTGATATGACGATTACCCGCAATGTTACCAGATGGAACGCCGGTTTCGGCTACGGCGGAAAGATTACATGGGGAAGCGGCGATGATGAACTGATGATTCTCAATGCCAAACCCAATGCCTGCGGAATGCTTGTGGGCGGACTCCATGAGATGCCTGAGATTGAGCCTCTGATCCGCAGAATGCATGACATGGAAGCAAATCCCATTGAGATAGACGGCGTAAAAGTGAAATGGGATTTCTACAAAAGCAACCACTTTGTTGATTTATTCGATGTTAAGCCTGTTGCCAAATCTGACATGGATTTTCCCAAATACGGTTTCATCATCCATGGTTCAGCAGGAGAACTGACAGGCGACAACGATCATGGCTGGGGCTTGTATATTGACAAGAGCAAAGAACTTGCAAAAAGAGCACAGACAGTTAATACAAAATTCGGCGAATTCCAGATTCTTGTAGGTGCTGACGCACGCAAGTATTATGAACAGTATAAATTTGTTCAGGAATTTGCAACCAAAAAGAGAAGAAAAGCTGCGGAAATGCTTTTTGGTGAATACATTGAAATTTCCAACGAAACCCATCAGGGCATGCTCAACATGAACGAGATGATTCTGGGCTGTCATAATATTCAGGAAGATAAGCTTTATCCCCTTGCACTGCGCGGCGATCTTCCGGCTTATATTGTGAGAGGTAAAAAGAATCTGAGTCCTGAAATCGTGGATTTTCTGGGCTTTGAAAAGAGAGCCAAGAGACTTGGCGTCTATGATCGTCTTCTTAATGCCAACATTATCCCCCACGGCGGCGGATATGTGCTCCCCGACCTGCTCAGCGTCAACAAGGTGATTGAAATCGGCGGAAAACGCTATTTCGAAGTTGAAATGAGCAACGACAGAGGAAAGAAGATTATCTCGGAAGTGAGAGAACTGCCCTACGAATACAGAGGAAGAACAGTGGTTCTGCGTTCGCTGGAAGTGGGTCTTCTCGACATCGTAGCCAAGCTTATACCTAAATATGTTCTGAAAATATAGAACCGTTACACCGGTTATTTGACGGAAACCAAAGGGAAAATCGCAATTAAAGCGGTTTTCCCTTATTTATTACGGGCAGGATTCCTGTTTGTTCGAACGAAATTTGCAGAACAAAATGAAACATCCGGTCATTAAATTTTGTTTCATTATTTTGAAAAGATACTCTGATACGATTCCTGAAAAAACCTGTTATTAAATAAGGTAATGACTGCAGGATTGATTTCCGGAAATTCTTATCTGAGAGTTACACACAAAAAGCGTTGGATATCCAACAGCATCAGAACAAAAAAATCGCAAGGAAACTGATTTTTCTATGGATAATTTTATCAACCAGGTTGATATCAAAAAAGGACTTACAGCAGCTCAGGTAAGCGAAAGCAAACGGTTGTACGGAGAAAACAAACTGACTCCTCCGAAGCGGACTTCTCTGCTTATTATGTTCCTGAGCAAATTCAAAGATCCCACAATTATTCTTCTTTGTTTTGCCGCTGTGGTTTCAATTGTTATAGGAATTATCAAAGACGGCAATTTCTTTGAAGGAATCGGGATTATTATTGCCATTATTCTTGCGACAGGTGTTGCGTTTTACAGTGAATATAAAAGCGCTAAAGAATTTGATATTTTAAACGAAATCAAGGAAGAACGGGCGAAAGTAATCCGCGATGGACAATTTCACACAATACCGGTTAACGAGCTGGTGGTTGGGGATGTTGTGCGGGTTGAGCTGGGAGATAAAATTCCCTCTGACGGCAGAATAGCATCCGTTCGCTCTTTGTATATAGATCAGTCCCTTCTGACAGGCGAATCAAGAACAGTTGAAAAAGAAGTTTATCCTTCGAAAGAGAAAAGCGATTCTGCTTTTGAAGTTGACCATGTTTACAGAGGAACGGTAGTCTCTGACGGAAGCGCCATATATGTGACAACAGCTGTCGGCGATAAAACGGAACTGGGAAAAATTGCGACAAGCCTTGCTACGCAGGAACAGGCTCAGACTCCGTTGCAGGAAAAGCTGGAAGTGCTTTCAAAGCAAATCGGAATAGTCGGAATGACTGTTGGGATAATAATATTCCTTTCACTGATTGTTCAAAGCGTTTATATGGAAAAAAGCCTGACTTTTACATGGACTCCGGACAATCTGAATACAATCGTCCATTTCTTTATGATTGCAGTAACCATTGTGGTAGTGGCGGTTCCTGAAGGTTTGCCTCTGATGGTTACGATGAGTCTTGCGTTTAATATGCGGAAAATGGCAAAATCGAACTGTCTGGTGAAACAGATAGAAGCATCTGAAACTATTGGCGCAATGACAGTTGTATGCAGCGACAAGACCGGAACCCTTACACAGAATCAGATGACTGCAGTGTGGTTCTATTTTGGCGGAAAGATTTATTCAAAAGAGAATGTTGACGAGATTAAAAACAACCATGAGTTCAGAAGCATGCTCTGGAACAGTGCCGTTAATTCAACAGCAGAACTGGAATTTGAAAGCAACGGGAAACCGAAGCCTGTGGGTAATGCCACTGAAGCTGCTCTTCTTGGACTGCTCCACGAACTTGGGATGGATTATCGCCAGTTGAGGGAAGAAGCTGATGTAATCAAACAGGTTCCATTCTCTTCATCACGCAAAAGAATGATTACCCTTATGAAAAAAGACGGAAAATACATCTGTCTGGAAAAAGGCGCACCGACCATTCTTATTAAAGAATGTTCACATATTATGATAAACGATGTCCCCCAGCCTATCGAAAATTATATGGAGAGCATCGAAAAGGCTATGAAGGAAGCCAGCAGCAAAGCTTACAGGGTTCTGGCTTTTTCAAGGCGGGAAATGAATCATCTGTGCAACCAGAAAACAGAATGCTGCGACGATACAACGGCAGACCATGTTCTGACAGGGCTTGTTGCCATATCGGATCCTCTCAGGCCCGATGTTGACAAGGCAGTTGAAACATGCCACAACGCAGGAATCGATGTTAAGATGGTTACCGGTGATGATATTGACACAGCTACGGCAATTGCTAAAGAGTGTAAAATTCTGAAAAATGATGATGATATAGTTCTTTCATCCTGGGATTTTGAAAAACTCAGCGATGAGGAGCTTCTGGATAAAGCTCCGAGGATCAAAGTGCTTGCAAGATCAGCACCTCTCGATAAGCTCAGGCTCGTTAAGGCGCTTCAGGAGAGAAAACAGACAGTGGGAGTTACCGGAGACGGCACAAACGATGCTCCTGCCCTGAGGCAGGCTGATGTGGGTATTTCCATGGGCAAGGCAGGCACGGAAGTAGCTATGGAGGCAAGTAATATTGTTCTTCTGGACGACAATTTCAAGAGTATTGTTAACGGTATTCTCTGGGGAAGAACCATTCACGAAAACATACAAAGGCTTATTCTTTTCCAGTTGACCGTCAATTTTGTTGCTCTGACTGTTGCGTTCCTCGGTCCATTCATCGGGCTTGAGGAAAAGCTGCCTCTCACCGTGATTCAGCTTCTCTGGGTGAACATCATAATGGACACCTTTGCAGCCCTTGCATTGTCTGCAGAACCGCCAAGGCCTGAGACGATGAATGAGAAACCCCGTTCGAGGACAGAGCATATTATTACACCTTCAATGGCATTTAACATTTCCGCTGTTGGACTTTTTCAGGCAGTAATGCTTCTGGCTCTTTTCAGATTCAACTTCCTCGGTGGAACAACAAAAGTGGAGCATCTGACGATTCTATTTACCACATTTGTTATGTTCCAGGTATGGAATGAATTTAACTGCAGGGCTATAAAACCGGGAGAATCTCCATTCAGGGGATTGTCAGGTAACAAGATGTTCCTTATAATAGTTGGAATAATAGTAGTTCTTCAGATTGTTATGGTAAACATAGGCGGAGCAATTTTCAGAACTGTTCCCCTTGATCTGATAACATGGCTTAAAATAACAGCCTTTACTGCAATAATAATCCCCGTGGGTTATGTAACCCGCATGATGGCAAGAATAGTGACCTCAAAGAAATCCGGAGAGTGAAAATAATGGAGATAAAAGGCATAAATTCAGTTCAGCAGAGTTTTATTCCCTCAACCCCAAAAACTGAAAAAGCAGAGACAGGAATCAACACAAGGGATAGCTTTTCACACACAACCCACACAGCTTCAGACAGCAGAATGGATGCAGCAGCGAAGCTTCTGTTTGGGGAAGCCGGCAAAAAGTCGGTTTTATATTCATCTGAAATGCCTAACGGCGAAAAAGTTATGCTGACAAGTATTGCTCCAAGACCCAGGGGAAGCAGCGCCGAATTCACCGGAAATACGATTCCCGGAGAAAACAACAACTTCTTCAGGGCTTTATACAGAAAAGATAATCAGGGACAGTACAAATACAGTCTTGCGCAGATGGATCAGAACGGAAAAGTTCTGGGAGAAAGGCCTCTTTTCACAACAGAAAAAGCCGTAAACAGAATTTCCCTGGGCGGCGGAAATAAGAACTGCGTTTGTATTCATGCCGGAAACCACCTTTACATCTCCACAGAAAACCAGCAAACACTGGATTTCAATGTGAATTCACTCAATTATGCCAGACTGAAGCAGGCTCCGGACGGAACAGTTTATTTTCTCGATAAAGTCAGTGAAGACGGCACTCAGGACAGCAGTGCAAAACTGACGGCAATTGGAACCGACGGTTCAATAAAATGGAAAAGGCAGACGCCGGTGGGAGAACTGGCAGTCAGTGATGACGGTAATGCTTTTGTTCATTCGGGATATAAGGATTTTTTCAAATTCAGCGCAAAAGGCGAAGTGGAAGATTATTCCCATCTCTATGAACAGGATCATTCGTTCAAACACTGCACCGAGCTGGACGGAAAGCTGGCAGTGGCAAGAAGTGCAAGCCGGGCGGGAGTTCATGATTCCCTGACGCTTTATAATAACGACAAAGAGCTTTTCAGATGGCAATCGGAAGGCATGATCGATAAAATTGAACACGACAAAGCAAATTCAAGCTATCTGGTTCTTACAAGTGAATGGAGAAAAGAGAGACTGACTGCTCTTGATGAAAACGGGCAGGTGAAATGGGATATGAACCTCCCGGAAAAAGGAATAAACAGCATCGGAATGATGAATGACGACAAGGGAAATATTCTTGTGAGCATCAATTTTGGCGAGCATACTGATGTACCGGATTCGTTCGCAGAAATGACAAAATCACTCATTCCCGCTAAAAGCCTGAAGACTCCGGGGACTTTGATTCTGATGGTTTCTCCTGAAGGTAAGCCCATGGCAGCTTACAAAGATGACAAGGAAGAAAGCGGAAGAACTCCGAAAAAAATACTCTCTGACGGAACTATCGCATTTTCATCCGAAAACGGAAATCTGGAAATGCTGACAAAAGGCGACAAGGCAGAGAAATTCTTTGACAATATGACCAAAGCTGAAGCTGAAGAAAATAGCGCTGAGAAACCGGAAATTGTGGTAGATCATCAGGCAAGGGAAGTTACCATAGGCGGAGTGAAACTGCCTATCGGAAATAAACACAAAAAATGAAATCAGATAACAACAACCATCTATGGCAGGTCTGGGACAGGGAAGCAGATACCTGGGACCGGTTTATTGAAAGCGGCGGAGATATTACCCGGTTATTAATCCATGGTCCGGGAATGCTTGAGTTATGTCTGCCTGCGGAAGGGCTTAAAATTCTTGACATAGGCTGCGGGCAGGGCTTCTTTTCGAGAGAGCTTGCCCGGCAGGGAGCAAAAGTGACTGCCTTTGATTTTTCGCCCAACATGATAAAAATTGCAAAGGAAAAAGAAGCAGAAAACCCACTTGGAATAGAATATCTGATTCTTGATGCCGAAAAAGCAGGCGAACTTCTGGAAGAAGAAAGTTATGACAAAGTTACAGCTTGTATGTCGGTTATGGATATTCAGAACCCCTTTGCCGCAATTAAAGGGGCTGCAAAGGTTTTAAAAACCGGAGGGAATTTTATCTTTTCTATTCCCCACCCCTGCACAGACACAAAACTGAGAAAATGGCACAAAGATGCTGAAGGAAAAACGATCGGACTGACTATCAATTATTATTTTGAAGCTGGAATGGATACATTCAACTGGGTGGAAACTGCGATAGGAAAAGATATGATTACCCCATTCCACAGATTTACACTGACCCAGTGGAGTGAGATGTTATACAACTCGGGATTGTCAATAAAAAGAATCAGGGAACCAAAACCTGACGAGAATCTTTTAGCTGAAAAACCAGGTTTATCATCAATGGCAAAAATTCCCTATTTCATGGTTTTTGAAACTGTAAAGATCTGATTATTGATCATTGTTGCTGTGATTCGGGGGGGCTGGCGGTTGGCGATGGTTTCTGAGACCCGGGGGACAGGCGGGGACGCCTGCGATCCGGCAGTCGCTGGCGTTTTGTTTCCGCTTATTCGGCGGGGTTTCGGGCATAGGTTTACACGTGGGCGGACCTGCAGGTCCGCGTCGGGGTTGCAAACTTCTTCTCCTGCGATCGTTAACGAAGCCTGTGGCAATTATGGTTGCTGGTGTAACAGTTTTTTTTCGGGAAGGGTTCGCAATGGCAATTTGCTGCCAATATGCCGGATAGTTGGTATCTATCGTTTTTATGTTTTTATCTTTGCTATGTTTTTTCTATCATTTGTTTAACTTTTTCGGTCATCTTTTGTATTGCTGTTTTTATTTCCGGGGAGATTTCCATTTTTGATTTCAGGGGTAGAGTTACTTCTATACCCCAGATTTCGATGGATTGCGGCATTAGTTCGGGTTGAACCGTTCTTCCCAGTTTTATTGCCTCAGGAATGGCGAGCTGGTGTGCCGAAAGAGGCATTTGTTCCGGTTGAGGTAATTCAGCTTCACTGAAGACCGTAATTGTGCCGGCAGGCTTGCCGCTGCAAACGGCGTCAATAATAATAACATTATCTCCGGGTTCCATCAGATGAAGAAGGTTAAGTCCCGGAGTTCCTGCCTCTATGATTTTTACATCTGGCGGAAAGTTCATCTTCAACAGGTTTTCCGCTACCTTACACCCTGCAGCGTCATCCCCTGTCAGGAGAGAGCCGCATCCGATGATTTTCAGTTTTTTCATAACTCTCCTCCAATGCCTATGAATAAAGGCATGTATTTGTCTGATCGCTCACGAGGATTGGAGCGGTTCGCCCAGCTCCCGGAGAAAACTTTTTGAAAAAAGTTTCCTCACCCCCACCCTGCGGGCAGGCACCCGCCTTCCCAAAATTTTGAATTGTGGGACCAACCGGGGACCGGGGGATTAGGACCGACTGGGGTTTGGGGACCATCGGAGGGAACCACGCTTTTTTGGAAAAGCGAGATTACCCTCCGAACCTCCCTCCTTGAAAAACAGGAGTATGGGGTTGGAAATCGGAGTAAATTTTACTGATTCAGTGGTATTGGGGGGTGGCCGGGCTTGTGGTTATAGGGTTGCTGGCGGTTGGCGATAGTTTTTTGGGACCCGGGGCAGGCGGGACGCCTGCGATCCGGCAGTTGTTGGCCAGGCTTGCGATTATAGGGTTGCTGGCGGTTGGCGATAGCTGGTTGCGGGAGGGCACATTGGCCCTCCCCTACAGGATTTCCTATATTTACGGGATTGCGGGTGATGCCCATGAATTAAAGCATTGATTTGTCTGATCGCTTACGAGTATTGGAGTGGTTCGCCCATCTCCCGGAGAAAACTTTTTGAAAAAAGTTTCCTCCGGACCTCCTTCCCAAAACTTTTGAATCGAGGGACCGACCGGGGGGGGGGGGATAGGACCGACGGAGGTTTGGGGACCATCGGAGGGAGTCACGCTTTTTTGGAAAAGCGGGTTTCCCTCCGAACCTTTCTCCTTGAAAAACAGGAGTATGGGGTTGGGGTTTTAAGTGGTTTTTGCTAATTCAGTGGCATTGAACTCTCCTCTGATTTGCTGTTTCATTCTTTACGAATAATACGTCCATTGTCCTTTTCGAGGGTTATCATTGCCAGAGCTGCATCGGTATTTGTTTCAACTCCGTCATCCATATAGAGCAGTTTTGCAAGAAAATACGAAGCAATATCTGGGTTTGTTTCTGCAAGGCTGCATATTTTCATTATATAAGGATGCGAAATATTAATTACAAGAGTGCCTGAAGAAGAGAAAAGCGAAAACAGTGAAGAACTCTTCTTTTCCCTCTGATCCAGATCCGCAGCTTCCGACACTCCACCGGGTTTATTCTGCATTACATAAAGGCGGTCGGATATACAGGAGTCGGGATAATCAAATCCGGCAAAACGACAGTTTCCTGTTTTCCTCTTCATTTTTTTGTTTATATAATCCACCATCCGGGCAATTTTCCCGGCAGCTTCGGGGAGTTCGGAATCGGGAACGAGCCTGGTTATGTAAAAAGAAGATGAGGCTTGAGTAACAGGGAGGTTTCCTTTTGGAGTTTCTGCAAGTTTTTCGAGAAGAGAGAACAACACTGAAGACTGTCCGCATTTTATGATAGTTTTATCCTGAGCGGCAAGGGCGCGGGTTACCTCATTAGATCGAGCGTCGTATAAAAAACCGCCGTTTTCCCTGAGCCTGAGAAGCGAAAGAGGCGTCAGAAATGCTCCTTCGGTAGTGCGGGCGATTTTTCTTTCCTTACAGGATGCAGGCATGGAATCAGGTTTTACAAAATAAGCTAATGTAAAGGGAATCAGCTCCTGATAGAGTTCTGTTTCATTGCTATCAGAAATAAGCTGGTTTTCAACAGTTTCGAACAATTTTTCCGGAAGGTTTGTTTTCACCAGATTGTTGAGAATTTCCATGACTTTCCAGTAATTTTCATCTTCCCTGATGTTGTCTCTGGTGAGTGTATGTTCAAGATATCTCGACTTTATCTTGAAATGGGTATTATTATGGAACTTCTTTCTGCCTTCTATCAGGGTAAGCCCCTGATTGTAAAATCCGAAAAATGGAATATCTTCATTGACATAACCGGCAATAATTTCCGCCTTCTGGGATTTTTCCCTGATGCTGAGAACCGAATCAAGTTCGAAGGGCTGGTTGATTTTTTCGTTCTGGAACCAGATTTCAGCTTCGGTGTGTTTACACCAGAATACTACTGTTTCTTTTGATTTCCGGAGAAAATGATCGTAAAACTTTTTGTTTCCTGATTTTATTATTTTTACTTTAGTGCCTTCCACAGGGTAATCTCTTCTGAAAAGATCAAATTCCTTGTTTTCTTTGAACATTATACGCCAGTCTTCGCCGTCTCTGGAAGTATCAATAATCACAGCCTGGGGTTTAATTGCAAATACGGAAACAAAGCCAATACCGAATTTTCCGATTTTTGACAAATCATCTTCCTTACTGGAGGAAAAAAGTCTGGTCAACTGGGTTTCTATGATTCTTTTATTCATTCCCTCGCCGTAATCGTCAATATTAATTGTGATTACACCATCTCCGCCGTCCTTTTCAGGCGGTATGAATTCGAGTTTCACATCAACTCTGTTGGATCCGGCGTCAATGGAATTCTGTATTAATTCCCTGTAAAAGCAATAAACATCAGAGAACTGTTCCACCAGATTATTAAGAACATCTTCTACGGGCGAATCGTGTACGGGCATAAGCTCATCCTGTCAGTATTGATATAGGTTTTTTCAATAATGAGGGGCTATTTCCTTCAGGTGAATTTGCATGGAGACGCAGAATCAATTTTGAGGCACAGTTATCAAGTATTACATTACTTATCGGTATCATCACCCTGTGGAAACTCTAAAAACTTTTCAAGTTTCCGTATTGACATATTACTCGAAATGAATTACAATGGAAACTGTAAACACTATTAAAGTTTCCGAGGTAATAACAATGAGCGAAGAAGATTTGCGGGAACGGATTCTCACTCTGGCGGCAGATTCTGCAATGAGATACGGTATAAAACGCCTCACAATGGATGAACTGGCAGAAAAACTGGGTATAAGTAAAAAGACTATCTACACTTACTTCAGAAGCAAAAAAGAACTAATCGAAGCAGCCATCGATCGGGAGTTTGATAAAATCTATATTGAACAGGATGCCGGTATGATTGATGCAAAAAGTCTGCCGGACAAAGTTCTTGCAGTTCTGTTTCCCATATTTAAATTAGCTTCAAAAATCGACCGGATAATGCTGGAAGAACTGGTTAAATATCATCCCGACATCTGGAAAAAAATCGACGAACGCCGTCAGGAAAGAATCCGTCAGATGAGCATACTGCTTACCCAGGAGATGAACCCTGTAATCAGAAGAGGGATGAACCCTGAGGTTGTAAGCAGTTTTATCCTGAATTCAATTATCAGCTTTATCACTCCGGAAAATCTGACAAAGATGGGGATTTCACCTGCAGAAGCTTTTAAAACGGTGTTTACCGTCATTATCAGCATTATAGTAGGTCCGGATAATGCCGGTGAATTCCTTGAAAAGATGGAACAGAAAGAAGCAGATTCTAAAAAAAATCTATAAAAAACTGATACAGGTGGTGATTTTATGTCAGCACGAAAAAACAAAGCGATGGTAATAATTCCGGTTGTGATAATCATTGCCGCCGTTATTACCTGGGTCTGGTATTTCAGAAACCACAACAACGGAGAGGTTAAATATTCCGGTGTGGTGGAAGCTACCACATACGATCTTTCTTTCGAAATAGCCGGCAAAATCAAACGATATTTCGTCAAGGAAGGAGACAGGGTAAAAAAGGGAACACTACTTGCAGCTCTTGATGACGAAACCCTGAGAGCACAGCTTCACCAGTCACAGGCAAGGCTTCAGACTGCACAGGCAAATCTGGACAATCTGATAGCTGGTTCGAGGCCTCAGGAAATCAAGCAGGCTCAGGCGAAACTGGCAATGGCGAAGGCAGATCTGGAGCAACTGGAAAACGGTCCCACTTCGCACCAGCTCGATCAGGCATATTCATCAATGCTTGCTTCAGAAGAGCGGTATAAAATGACTGAAAACGGTTATCGCAAAGAAGATGTGGAATCTGCAAAAAACAGCCTTCAGTCGGCAAAATCAAACTATGAAATAGCCAAAAAAGACTACGACAGATACCAGAATCTATACAAAATAGAAGCTGTATCGGCTCAGACTCTGGATAACAAGCGCAATCAGTTTGAAATTGCAAAATCTAATTATGACAATGCTCAGGAAAACCTCAAGAAAATGAGCACAGGATACAGGGAAGAGGAAAAAGCTTCATCTTATCAGGATTACCAGTCGCTGAAAGCCCGTTATGACGATCTGGCTGCCGGTACGAGATACGAGCAGATAGAAAAATCCCGTAATGATGTAAAATACTGGGAAAATCAGCTTTCTTTACTCGTGGAGGGGTCCCGGAAAGATGATATAAAAGCGGCCCGTAAAAAAGTTGATGAAGCTGAGGCGGCAGTTGAAATGGCAAAAATTCAGCTCAAAAACTCACGAATCTTCGCCCCTGCCGATGCCGTAGTTATAACCAAAAACTTTGAGGAGCAGGAACGCACGGCGGCAAATGTGCCGGTGATAAGCCTTGCTGATATAGAGCATCCCTGGGTTTATATATTCATCCCCGAACCTCAGATGAATTCTGTGAAGCTTGGTCAGCCTGCGAGCATCAGCGTTGATTCATTCAAAGATCGCAAATTTACCGGCAAAATCAGCAGAATTTACGAAAAAGCTGAATATACTCCTAAATTCATACAAACGGAACAGGAAAGGGTCAATCTGGTTTTCAAGGCAAAGGTGGAAGTGGATAACCCCGATATGGCTCTGAAACCGGGAAGCCCTGCTGATGTAAGGATTAAGTGAAATGGATAATGCAGTAATTTCAATAGATAACATGTGGAAAAGTTATGCTGATGTGAAGGCGCTGAGGGGTATTTCCCTGGAAATCCCAAAGGGCGAGGTGTTTGGCATAGTTGGTCCTGACGGAGCCGGAAAAACAACTCTTATCAGAATTCTTGCCGGGGTGCTTCACTACGACAGCGGACAGGCGCACATGATGGGAAAAAGCCTGAAAGAGGATCTTGATACGATACGCAACGACATAGGATATATTTCACAGCGTTTCAGCCTTTACGGAGATCTGACGGTTGAGGAGAATATCGACTTTTTTATGGATATTTACCCCAGACACAAAGATGCAAAGGCAAAGAAAAAAGAGCTCCTTGATTTTATAGGTCTTGCCCCCTTCACAGACAGGCTTACATCAAACCTTTCAGGGGGTATGAAGCAGAAACTTGCCCTTCTGTGCAGTCTGATTCATGACCCAAAACTGCTTCTTATGGATGAACCGACAACAGGTGTAGATCCTGTATCAAGAAGAGAATTCTGGAGTACGGTTTTCAACCTTCAAAAACAGGGTCTTACGGTTCTTGCTTCAACGCCGTATATGGATGAAGCTGAGCAGTTTGACCGGGTGGCGCTGATCAACAAGGGTGAATTCATCAGAATCGGCACTGTGGATCAGATAAGGGAATCAATCAGCGGTGAAGTGATTGAGGTTATGTGCAGCCAGCCTGTAAAAGCAAGGGATGTTCTGAAGGAAACAAGGGGTATCAATGATGTGGAATTATTCGGCGATAAAATACATGTTTTTGTGGATACTGCAAACGAATCGATAACTTCAACAATAAAATCAAAACTCAAGGAATCAGGTCTTGATTCAGGTGAAATTCTAAAGGTGCCCTATTCTATCGAAGATGTATTTCTGAAAATCTCATCGTCAGGCGGATTAAACGGCGAAGGAGGGAAAAGCTGATGGCTCTCTCCGTAGATGTCCAGGGTATTACAAAAGTTTTCGGAAGCTTCAGAGCGGTGAGCGATGTAAGTTTCCAGATACCCGCCGGTTCCATATTCGGGTTTCTCGGTCCCAACGGAGCGGGAAAATCAACAACAATCCGCATGCTCCTCGGTATCATTCAACCCACTGAGGGAGATGGAACGGTTCTGGGATATGATATTATCAGGGAATCGGAAAAGATCAAAATGAATGTGGGCTATATGAGCCAGAAGTTCAGCCTTTACGAAGATCTGACCGTTTATGAAAACCTCGATTTTTTCTGCGGTATCTTCGAACTTACGGGAAAGGCAAAAAAAGATCGGATAGACTTCCTGATTTCACTGACAAAATTGGATGGTTATGAAGATAAACTGACTTACAACCTGCCTCAGGGAGTTCGTCAGAGGCTCGCTCTGGCGACAGCTCTGATCAATGATCCGAAACTGGTGTTTCTGGATGAACCTACGGGAGGCGTGGATCCGGCGCTGAGAAGATATTTCTGGGATATTATTGCAGACCTGTCAAAACAGGGAAGAACGGTAATGGTAACATCCCACTATATGGACGAAGTTGAAAGATGCGACAACATCTGCTTTATATACGGCGGCAAGCTTATAGCAAAGGGAACGCCAAGCCAGCTTAAAGCCAATTACATTCAGGGTGAAATATACTCCTTCGAAACGGAAAACCGTCTGAATGCGCTATCTGCTCTTCAGGAGCTGTCCTGGGTGAAAAATCCGTTTCCCGCAGGGCGGGCAGTCCGGTTTCTGGTTGACAAAGGCGGCTTCAGAGAAGATGAAATGAAACAGCATCTTGCCGCAGTTTCGGTAAAGGATGTAAATATCCGCAAAACCTCCCCCACCCTCGAAGATGTATTTATTTCACTGGTAATCAACACAAGAAGCTGAAAGAGGATGATCTCTATGAACAGAAGATTGTTAGCGATAATTAAGAAAGAGTTTATCCAGATGCGGAGAGATAAACTCACACTGGCTATGATGATTGTGCTTCCTTTCATTCAGCTTTTAATATTTGGATACGCAATCAATACGGATGTAAAAAATCTGCCCATGGCAGTTTATGATCAGTCTGAAACCGAGGAAAGCAGGCAGCTAATCCAGAGTTTCACCAATTCAAAATATTTTTATGTATCTTCTTATCTCAGCAGATACAACGATATTACCTATCTGATTGACAGCGGTAAGGTCAAGCTTGGTTTAATCATTGATAAGGATTATGCAAAAGATCTGAAGAGCGGAAATCCGGCAAAGATACAGGTTCTGGTGGATGCAACGGACCCGCAGGTTGCATCATCGGTAATTTCTAACGCCGGTAGTATAGGAAATCTGAAAAACATAGAGACTCTTCTGAAAAACCAGAAACAGGGAGCACGCTTCACAGTTGACAACATGCCTGTGAATGTTCAGATAAGGGGCTGGTATAATCCTGATCTGGTTAGTGCAAACTATATTGTGCCGGGGCTTGTGGGAGTGATTCTTTCAATGACAATGATGATGATCACTTCTATGGCTGTGGTTAAGGAAAGAGAAACCGGCACCCTCGAACAGCTTATCACAACCCCCATCAAAAGCTCGGAGCTGATGATCGGCAAGGTTGTTCCATATATTACAATCGGTTATGTTCAGATGACAATTGCTCTGGTGGTAGGCGCCCTGATATTCAAAGTGCCGGTCAAAGGCAATCTTCTTCTGCTGTATGTGCTGGCATTTCTGCATATCGCCTGTTACCTCGCACTCGGACTGCTTATTTCGACAAATGCAAAGACACAGATGCAGGCTATACAGATGTCATTCTTCATCTTCCTGCCCACAATGCTTCTGTCAGGATATATGTTCCCCAGAGAGGGAATGCCTGAAATCGCTCAGTATCTCGGAAACCTTCTTCCCCTTACATTCTTCCTGCAGATCCTGCGGGCAATTATTCTCAAAGGGGCGGGCCTGTCGTATCTATGGCACCTGATAATACCTATGATTGTGCTGATGTGCCTGATGATGGGAGTCAGCATCCTGAAATTCAAAAAATCACTTGATTAACCGGTTTTTGAAACTGAATTCCATATACCCAACATGATAAAAACTTTCTCCAAAGGAAGTGGATACAATGAACACAAGAATAATCCATAAAATAAAATCAGGAATTTCCGGAATACTGATTTCAGCACTGCTGACCGCCTTACCCCTTTGTCTGCCGGTTTTTGCCGGAGAAAAGGACCCAAAGGCGGCACAGCCTGAAAAGCAGGTTTCGGTTAAGATAACCGACGATAAAAAGCCGGCGGAAGCTATTTCATTGTATGATCTGCCAACATGCCTTTCCATTGCTGAAAAAAATAATATTCAGCTCAAACTGTCGGATTCGAGGCGAAAAACCGCAGAAGCTGATGCTTTGCAGGCAAGAATTCCCCTGAATGTAAAAATGGATTTTAACGCCGGTTATACATATCTGAATCCCACTATCCAGCAGACATTTCCTGCGGTTCCTCCGGCTCAGCCCTCTGTTATCGATATTACAACACAGGATAACTATAAAGCTAACCTTACGGTTACCAAAACCCTGACGACATTCGGCAGAGCAGAAAACAGAATTAAAGCTGCTGATCTGCAAAGCAAGGCTAAGGTTTCGGATTATGAATACAGTAAAAGCAAAATAAAATTTCTGGTAAAGCAGAACTACTATTATGTTCTTTCACAAAAAGGGCTTGCAGATACTGCATCAGAAAATCTCACTCTCACAGGCGAACAGTACGATGTAGCTAAAAAGCTCAACAAGGAAGGGGTTCTTCCCGGTTTTGACGTGCGTCAGGCAAACCTGAAAACTATGGTAGCCCGTCAGTCATTTATCACCCAGCAGAATTCCTATATGAAAAATACTGCAGCATTTCTCAATCTGCTTGGTATCGATTCAGCAAGAAAAGATATTCTTCTTGCTCCGGTTTCCGGCATACTTGAAGACATGCCCTTTTTGAAAGACGAGCAGGCTCTTATCAACACTGCCTTTGAAAACAGAGATGATATTAAATCCGCAGTTCTGCTTGTGGAATCATCCAGAAAGCATCTGGCTTCCGCCAACGCTTCCGCAAATCCCTCTGTGGGATTAATGGCTCAATACGAAAATCACACAAAAACCGCATTCAGCACTCAGGATCAATGGACCGGCATGATTACCCTGCAGATTCCGGTAATTGATGGCGGCACAAAGACTGCTGAAGTAAAAAAAGCCAGGGAAAACCTCTTTCAGGCGGAACAGCAGCTTCAACAGCTTAAAGATGATGTGAAGCTTGATGTTATTCAGTCTGTTCTTGATTATACCGATGCCAGATGCAGATATGAAACATCTGAAACAGAAGTTACAGTTGCAGGCGAAAACTATAAAATTGCACTTGAAAGATACAAAAGCGGCATTTCCACAAATGTTGAGCTGGATTCAGCCCTTAACGACCTCAACAGCGCAAAGGTGAGAAAAATCAATTCGATTTATTCCCTTCAGACAGCAATAGCGAAGCTGGAGTATGCTACAGGGAAAGATTTTAATACAGGTGAAAAACTCTGCAGCAACAGGCAATAATATAAAATCCAACCACCCAGAAATATGAGTGGTTGATTTACATTTCCTGTAGTAAGGCTATTCCTTCAGACAAAGCCAAGTTTTAACAGCAGGCTGGAATGCTCAATTCCAGCCTGAATCATATAGATTAGAAAAAACCAGTTTCAAACAAATCAGGTTAAAAGCAATATTATGTTATATGTTGTAGGAAAGAGTTAGTAAACTAAAAATATTACCCCTTGAATAATTGCGATTTTAGCTATATATTATCGTAAATAAAGAGGAAACAATGCTTTTTTAAAAGTGGGTTTTCCTCCGAACCTCCTTCATTGAAAAACAAGGGGACTAGGTCAATAATCAGACTAGGTTTTTCTAATTTATGGGTATTGGAGCAAAGTCTGAATTAAAGAAATACAAGTTGAGGTTGTAAAACCATTTTTGAGTGAACGTTTGTGAAATTTTTCACAAATTAATATTTATTACAGAGTATTCCTGAGATAGATATTAATTTACTTACTAATTAGGAGAAATATTATGCAAATAAAGAATAATAGGACATGGCTTTTGGCTGTCATTTTAATCTCGGCAATAGGAATATTAGTATCTTACTTCGTTTTTATGAATCTTAACAACCCCTTTGAAAGAGATACAAAAACGATTAAAAATTATGGACGTCAATCTCAACGTATAGAACAAACTTTCAATGATGAAATGGATCAATCCGTTAGTTCTATGGGGCAGCCCTCAGAAGTTCCTGCAGATCTCAAATCGGATCTTGAACCGTCAGGATTTTTCAATACTATATGGGGTATAGATAAAGAACATATTTTTATCGGCGGAAATGATGGAAAAACTATCCAATACTCAAATGGCAAGGTAAAACAGATTAATAATAGCTATCCAAACAGAATCAGAAAAATCAGAGGCATCTCTTCCACTGAGGTGTATGCAGGATGCGATGATGGACTAATTCTTAAATACAACGGCACGGAATGGGAAAAATTTGCAGTATTACCAGGTAAAATCAGGATTTTTGCTCTGCAGGCTTTCAAAAAGAAAGACAAAACATTTCTTGCAGCAGGCGGAGATTACGGTGCTGCTTACATATACGACGGCTCCGAATGGAAAAAGACTGAAACAGGCACACAGGCAAGAATCTGGAATTTCTATGGATTTTCACCTGATGATTTCTATGCAATTACTTTCGACACATTACTGCATTATGATGGAAAAGTCTGGAAAAAAATACCTCTACCCGACAATCATGTTTATTATTACTGCATCACAGGAACTTCTAACAAAGATATTTATTTAGCAGGCGAAGGCGGCAAAATTTTCCACTACAACGGGAAAAGCTGGGAGGAACTTACCAAATTTACCGGTATCCAGCTTAATAAAGATTTTATCTGGTGTGCACAATGCTCAAATCCTGATAATATCTATTTTCTGACATACAAAGGAAAAATAATAATCTGGACTCCATCGGCTAAAACTGCAAAATGCTACGATACAAACCAATTCCAGAGTGAAATATGGTCGGATAAGGATGGTTTCTTTATCACAACAGGCGGCGACGGCACCCTTTTTACCGGCGACGAAAAAAACGGAATAGAAAGGCTTCGATACGGCAACCCCAGGAAGGGTCCCATTGCTGCCGAACCGGAAAATATACCCGGTATTAACAGCAAAAACAAACCGATTATCACAAAAGGACCAAATGGCTGGGAACCTGTAAACCTTGAGGAGAAAGATCTTGTGAGTGTATGGGGAGTTGCACCAAAAAATTATTACGCTGTCGGAAATGCAGGTAGAGTTTTTCATCTCGACAACTCAGGATGGAAAAAAATGAGTACTCCAACATCCTACAGCCTCTATTCAATAAGAGGGATTGATACTCAGCATATTTACACCTGTGGTGTCATGGGCACATTCATGGTATCTGACGGAACAAAGTGGCAGCTTATACCCACAGGTATTACAGAGGATCTTTCTGCATTATCCTGTCTATCGACAAATTGTGTTTATATATGCGGATTCAAAGGTACGCTTCTTAAATACGATGGAACAAAAACAGAAAAGATTGAACTGCCTGACAGATTCAGAAAATATAACTTTTCCGACATATGGGCATTTAGTGAAAACGATCTTTATGTTATCGGAGATCAGGGAGTGATTCTCCATATTACCGGCAATTCAGTTCATCAAATTGAAACCGACACCACAAAATGGCTTCTCTGCATGTGGGCAGCAGACAAAAACAAAATATTCATAGGCGTTGAAGATGGAATCATACTCCTGTTGAGCGACGGAACAATAAAACGAATGGATGCAGGAATACCGATGTGCATATTCGGACTGTGGGGCACTTCGGATAACAATGTTTACGGAGTTTCAGGGGACGGAGGAAAAATAATCCACTTCGACGGAAAAACCTGGAAACCAATCGCCGTAGCTGATGATTACCTCTGCGATATATGGGGCACAAATGATAAAAACATTATCGCAGTTGGGGCTGGGAAGAATTGATGAGCCAGCAAATAAGATCTCCTGAATTGTCAGTGTGTTTCATATTTTTTTCCCACATACAGCAGATATGGTTGTTTTCTTAAAATATAAAAGCTCCGCTTCAGAGAACCAATCACTTTTTTATCAATACTGAGCGTACACAAAGATTTACCGGAGTAATCAGTAATATAGAGTATTTGTTCAGGGTTCGGTTCAGGTATATAAGCAATGGAAACCGACTCTTCCGGCTCTGCTGTTTTTTGCCGTATTGTGCCTTTGTCATCAGCAACCCTGATCACTATCGATTTTTTACTTACATTAACAATTTGGATATCATAATTTGCAGAAAATACATCATACACAACAAAACCTGCAAATAATATCAAAAAAACTTTCAGAAACTTATCTTCAAAGGATAATCGTTCAATCATTTTTCCAGTATTTTTCCTCCGGAATAATGATGTAATAAGGTTGATTAGC
>JAJTBE010000216.1 GCA_021287065.1 Bacillota bacterium | reverse complement strand
GGAAAAGAAATCAATCGATTATACACAAGCTTCAAATTATGCAGCCACCCGTCTTGAGACTATCAAAAAGAACACAACGACTGCCGACGACTTCAACAATATTCAGTCAGTGTCGTATATGACATTAGACAACACAAACATGTTTATTTACGATATTGATGTTGATTCCGCAAGCACCAGCCTGAAACAGATAGGCATTACAATCTATTACAGCAACGGCAATACAACAAACCCGGCCCCTGACAGCAGCAAGCCAAACAATGGTAAAATCCTCAGATTAGGTACATATTTGATCAAACCATAAAAACCAGAAGAAGAAGGTGACGGATTAATGAGGGGGTTCAAAATCCAAAAAATCCGGGGCTATACCCTGATAGAAACACTAATCGCATGCATCCTTCTGTTTGTAATTTTTTATATTATTTTCACTTTTTCGTCTGCATACAAAACAAATTACAATATTCTTGAATCCAGAGCATCCGCCAGACAGGCGGTAAGACAGGTCTTAAATGAGATTTCATCGGATATTCTGAACTGTTCATATGTTTTTGCAGACAGAGTAGTCACCGCTCAGGGAGTAACATACACGCTTCCTGCTATTAACCAGTCATCTGCCAATCTTCTTATAGCAATTCCTGAAACACCCAACAGAGGTTCCATTACATATACAATTATCGGCTATTATCTGGTAAAGAATACCGCCAACACACTAATTCCAAACACATTCAATCTGATGCGTTATGAAGCAAAAGGTATAACTCCGCCACAGGCAGATACGCCATCTACAATACAATTTACCAGCATTACTAACGGCACAAACAGACTGATTGCAAGAAATCTTACAAACAGCTTTTCGTTTATTGTCAACGATAATGGAAAAAGCATTACGGTAACACCCTGCGCCACCTGGAAAGAAATAGCAAACCAACCGCCTGTTGAACTGAAATTCACTTCCACATTTAATATAAGAAACGAATAAGGAGATGAGCCAGATGCCGGCTGTTCAGCGAACAGAATTTCTCACCGCCCGGCCTTTAAGGCTGCAGAAGCAAAAAGCTTTCGCACTTATATCAGTGCTGTTCTTAGCTATGGCTGCCTTAATTATAGCAGCTGTTATCCATTCAAGACTCACTGCCGACTTAGATTTTACAAATAACGACATAAACTCAAAAACCGCATTTTACCTTGCAGAAGCTGGAATTTCCGCAGCGATGTTTGAAATGGCTTCAACTAACTATTCAAAATACACTCACAATATGGATGGCACAGCAGTAGCTTCGAATCTGCGTCTTCAAATCACTCTGCCTGACAGCAGCATTGACACCCAGGGCTGGACTTTGTGGCAGTGGAATCCCGGAGATACATTCAAAAGTTTTACACTTTCTGGTAAAACTGAAAAATACAGATACAGAGTCTATCTCTATTCTGGTAATAACTGGACCATTGAATCGGAAGGCAGTTTTGGAAATGCACAAAAGAAAATTCAGGTTTGGGGAACAACTGAAGGAGTTTACAAATATGCAATTTTTTCAGATGGAGATCTTGGAGAATTTTCCCACACGAGCAACCAATCCATCTATGGAAGAATACACGCAAACGGCGACATATATATCAGGCCATCTAATTCCACACTGAATCTTTATACTGCAGAAGTTTCAACACCCGGAAAAATAATTCGCTACAAAGATGCCTGGGGCAGGTTGGATCAGGGAGGAACCGCCAATATTACAAATTCCTCGGGACTACTTGTGGCAATGAACGGATTCAGCCAGGGTGCTTCAGGAGCAGGAAAAGCTTTTGATTCCGAAAACCCGGATTGGCTTGATCCGGTCAAAGGCGCACAGGCAAAATGGGGCGGAATAGTTCAGGACGGGAGCCTTGGCGGAACGAGAGTCGCTCCCATTGTTCTGGAGTCATTGGTTCTAAATGGTTATTATTATAAAAATGCAGGTTTGATTATTGATAACAACACACAGGGCGGAGGTGTTTCAAACGGCCAATTCTACCATATAGCTGAAGACAGAAGAGAAAATGTAAAGGAAGTTGATCTTTCTGCAATTACCTATCCGGCAAACGGTTTGCTTTATGCAGCAACTCCAATTAGAATCATTAATGCCAGCACACTCAAAGCACCTCTGACGATTGTATCCAACTGCAATGTTTATACTCAGGGCGATGTAAACAAAGTTTATGGCAATGTTACAGCTTTCAACAGTAAACAATCAACCAAACAACCGTTTGCCTTAATCACAAGCCAGAGAATCTACCACCTATCCAGTGGATGGAAAGACGGTGCAAGCCAGAACCAGAATTCAAATATACCTAAAGCCAGCGATCCGGCGCTATTTAACGGAGATGATCAGAATACGATAGAGATTAATGCCGCCCTTATCGACGGCTCGCCCACGATAGACGAACGCAATTATGTAAAATCCTGGAACAGCGTTGCAAATACATACTACACAGGCAAAGATACACCAGCTGTTGCCAATTCTGATGATCTCCTTGAGGATCTGTCCGGTTTCACACTTAAAAAGCGGGGATCTATAATTCATCTCAACAATGCAGTTATGGCAGCCTTTGACAATTCAAATGCAGGTCCGGGAATTTTGGCATGGATAGTAAAAACAAGCTATGTAGCACCTATCAGGGATTATGGATATGACAATGCATTGTCCAACCCTTTAAAAGTGCCTCCATTCACCCCCGGAGCTTCAAAAAAATCTATGTGGAAACTTCAGCATTAATCTGAGGCTCATTTCATCCCCATAGGTATTCTTATGATAAAAGACGCTCCCATCCTTTCGCCAAGGCTGTTTGCTTTTATTACGCCTCCATGGGCTTCAATAATTTTTCTGACAATAACCAGCCCAAATCCGTTTCCATTATCTCTTGTCGTATATCCAGGTTCAAAAAGTCTGCCAAGAACTTCCTTCTTTATTCCCAAGCCATTGTCCTTATAAAGAATAATTATCTCATCATTTCTTATTTTATACTTAACTTCAATTTCAAGCTCATGCTTATCAGGATCACGATGCTGAATTGAATTGCTGATCAGGTTTGTGAACACTTGTTCGAGTCTGGACACATCACCCACAACCCCCGGAAAATTCGGAGCAATAGTAAGCCGGGCATTTACATCAGAAGGTTTCAGACAATAGAAAACCGATCTTATCGTCAAATCAAGTTCAACCCTCTGCTTTTCCCTTATAATCAAGCCTGCTCTGGATAATTTAAGCAAGTTATCCACCATATGTATCGAATCATTGACCTTAACTGCAAGCCTTTCTGCGTAATACCCGAATAATTCAGGATCCTTAATCTCATCAAGATAAGCTTTAATCAGATTAAGGGGACTTTTTAATTCATGACTTACAATACTCGTAAATTCATCCAGTTCTTTGTTTTTCTGAATAAGCTTCTTCTCCAGATTCATCAATTCTTCAATAAGGAGGCTTTTATCCCTGATATCCTGCTCCAGATCCCTGCCTTTCTTCATACATTCCATAATTGCATTAAGAAAAACCCTGTCTTTGTCTTTTGAAAGATACTGCTGAGGAGGTATATAATTAACATTTTTAAAAATGGCGTTTTCAAATGCGCAAAAAGGATGTGTCTGTAAAACTGAGATTAGAAACCTGGGATCAAATGATTTTGAATTGTAAAGACATAGTAATTTTACATCATCATCCAGATTTTCATTAATATGCGCTTCCAGCTCCAAAAGTTCGTTACTGTCCGGAAAGTTCCTCAGAAATACTGACATTTCCGTAATAATTCGGGTTTTTTTGGTCTCTTTCCGGTTATAAGGCCCAACAATTTCTGCATAAAGAGCTGCTATAGACTTAGGCTTCTTTTCATCGCCCATCATTATTGAATTTTCACAGCTTTTTACAATTAAATTTCCCACCACCTGAGAAAAATAATCAAGACCCTGCAAATCAAGAATTTCAAGAATTCTCTCATAGTTCATTCTGTCAAACAGACAAATAACACGCTCACCGTTTTTCAAGCCTGAAGAGATGTATTCCTTACAAAAAGTCTTCATGGAAGCATCGTCATCATAAAGCAGACATACATGGTTGCCCTGCTGGTATTCAGTAGTTTTTAAAAATGGCAGAGCCGTCCTGAACCGCTCAAATTTCTCCTCCAGTTTAATCACATTGCTGGAACGTAAAAGATTGTAATCGGATGCGGACAAAAGCCTGTTATCCATAACACTTCACCTCAGCCTTTACTATTTATCCAGTCTCAAAACCAACCCCCTGCCTGATACAACACTTCTGTTTACATTATAAAACCTGTAAGGAAAAAAACATATATATCTAAAGCATTGAAGAAGAACTAATCTTTTTACTCTGCAATAGTTCTTAACAGCACCTGACAGATATGATTTTCCAAATGGAGTACTTTATCAGGTTGAATTTGCATTGATTTTATAGGATTTATGCCTGATATCATTGAGGTTATGCCGATCTGAATATTTTTTGTCTTTTTTTGGAAAAAAGTATTGACATAAAGAATCCAATGTGATAAATTATGGATGTTCTCGAACGGGCCATTAGCTCAGTCGGTTAGAGCGCACCCCTGATAAGGGTGAGGTGTGTGGTTCGACTCCACAATGGCCCATTAATTATGTCCCGGGGATGTAGCTCAGCTGGGAGAGCGCCTCCCTTGCACGGAGGAGGTCGTCGGTTCGAATCCGTCCATCTCCATTAAAATCAACCCGCCGAATATCAATTCAGCGGGTTTTTCATTTTGCCCCCCCCTCCCTGCCTTAATGCCACTGAATTAGTAAAACTTACCCCAAATCTACAGTCTAATACTCTTGTTTTTCAAGGGAGGAGGTTCGGAGGAGACCTCGCTTTTCCAAAAAAGCGTGGTTCCCTCTGACGGTCCCCAAATCCCCGTCGGTCCTAACCCCTCCGGTCGGTCCCCAATTCCAGAAGTTTT
>JAJTBE010000211.1 GCA_021287065.1 Bacillota bacterium | reverse complement strand
CTTCAAAGGGAGGATAATGATTTTCAAAGCAGTATGAATCATTGTTGTTTAAATCATTTTTATGCATCAGAGTAAGCGAATAATAATAAACCGGGGCGATTGACGACACAAAGACATTCAGATATTTCAGAACACCGGCTTTTTCGCACATGCTTCTGTCATCGTTTTCATAATGGAGCCCCTTATGAAGGAAAATCTGAAGAAAAAAACCTGAGCTGGCTTTCAGATCGGACATTTCATGCATCGCATATCCTGATTTGAGGGATCTGATGTATTCCTTAAATTCTTTCCGGTTTTCACCCTTTTTCGCTTTGTGCCGCCAGCATTCTCTTTATCATTTTCCAGTTTTTCATAAAACCGGGCATCATTACATCTCAACATTATTTGCCAAAGCATCCGGCAAAGGTCCCGGTTGCCGGGATGGGCGGATTGTATCGGGCATTGTTTCCGATATGCAGGTTCTGTTGAGGGTCAGCAGAGTATCTCCGTCAAGCTTATTTCTTATTTGGCCGGGAAACAGAGCGGCATCTTTAACAATACTGTTTTTTACAAGAACATCAGGTTCAAACAAATCAGACTTAAACATCAGTTCGTTTGTAATATTGATAATCTGTTTTCTGTCCTTTGCGCTAAGCTCGGTTTTTGTCACGATTTTTTCAATTTTGTTCATCAGGTTTACGCAATAGAATTGCAATTTCTTTTCTTCAGCTATTTTTTTCAGACTGCTTTTAAACTTATCCCAATCGATAATATCTTTTTCCGTTAACAGCCATTTTCTGCGAAGCCTGTATCTGCGGATATCCTGAGCAAACGCACAGACAGCTGCACCGATAACAAAACTGAAAAATATAAGATACTGCACTTCCCTGAAGAGAGAATACATGTGATCCACTCCGAAAAGACTGATAGATCCCATCATTTTTTCAATCAGATAAGCCATGTATCTGTCGATGGAGAATACCGGAATGACTATGGCGGAAAAACCGCCGATCAGGTATGGGTGTTTCAGATCATAAAAAAGCCCAAGAAACAGGAGAACAGGAAGAATTATTATAAAATTCAGGCTCAGAAGATGATAATCAACACTCTCCGGATGGGTAAGTTCGTTCACAAAATACTGAGCGACGCACAACATAACGATTATAAAAGCCGGCACATCGGATTTCATTTTGAATCTTCCTTTCTTTAATTTTTATCCTTGCCTTAATTCGGAAGAGCCATATTTTTCAGAGCTGTTCTTGTCCCCCTGCTTTTTCTTTCATCAGCTCCGGGATGTTTTATAACTAAACTAAATTATCATTTTCAACAAATGTAGCAGATTTTTCGGAACAATTCCATAGAGCAGCTGCTCAGCCTATGCAAAAATCTGCAATATTGTAATGTCTTCAAGTCTGACACTATGAGGACAACTACAGGATTTGTCATGTGGTAATATGCAACCTGAGATCTCCTTTTTAAGACACTTCAGCTTCCAGCCACTTTTGACGGGGTATAATTGGAAGCGGCTGAAGCCGCTGAATAACAGGGTGGAAGCTTCGCATCACACGGGCTGAAGCCCGTGTCTGATCTCAGGGAAATGCGGTTAATACTGATTTTTGATCATAGAATTTGATGTGTTTCCTGTATAATTTTGTTGGTGAAAAGTTGCCGGAAATCAGCGGCACTCCTGACCACAAAAGTATAGTTTTTCCTTTTGACCCTTTATTCTTCTGTCCGGAATTCCTTTGGCTATGTCCAGTTCCATATTTTTAATAGTTTCATTTATGTTCTGAGCAACTTTTTGGTTGTCTTCTTTCAGAAGTGCTTCTTTAAGTCCGGGAAGGATAAACTTCCTGATTTTATTTGAAGACACCCATGATATTCGATCAAGAAAAATGGAAGCTTCATATCTGAGTTTGCAGTTTTCATCTCCGGGGAGATTGAATACCGATAATATTTTTTCGAGTTTATTCCTTTCACCATGAAGAAAAAGAGCATGAGAAAGACACAATCTGTCAAAATGATCTCTGGCTCTGATATATTTCCGGCGCAAAAACATATAGACTTTTCTGTTTTTCTTTTCAGCCAGATACTTACAACCTTCAGAGTATATCGCTGCAGAATCCGATTCCAGAGCTGCCATAAAAATATCGGTAAAATTGAATTCCTGCATTGATGCAAGCTGTTTCAGGGCAACGAGGCGCACAAGGGAATCTTTATCAGTATTGAATAATTCAACAGCTTTTTCCCGGGCTGACGCCCCTTTTATCTTAACAAGACTTTCCAGAGCCTCACATCTAACGACGGGGTCAGTATCATGACTCAAAGCTTCCAGCGCAGACAAATCTTCGGGGTAAATATACCTGAAATACACAGCCGCCGCTAAACGCGGACTATAATCTTGCGCGCAAACCTGTTCAGCAAGCTTATCCGATATGAATCTTACTTCTTCCGGTGTCAGTCTGCCCACTCTGTCTTTAAGATAATTTTCAACGAAGTAGTAATACAGATGATTCCAGTTATCAAAAACATAGCAGATGAATCCGGACGGCGTCATCGTTGAAGTTTTCATCTCCAGATCACGCACAGTATCCTGAGCGAGCCTGTGAAAATCTTCCCTTGTAACAATTTCAGCAGGATCAAATTCAGTGGCACTATGTCTTGTAAGAGTATTCCATTTCTTTTTCATATAAACCAGCCGCAAAAAATATTTCGAATAAATACTTTTCAGTAGATTGTGATATCTGCATCTTCCCAGCTAGCCTGCATTTTACTGAGTATTCTCATTTTCTGACAGACCCTCACCACAGGACTTCCCCAACCTCATTCAAACCATTTTTCCCAGAATTCTCCGTGTTTCTTCAATCAACCCGTTTTCAAAACTGTTATCGCTTTGCAATCTTTCATTTGTTACAAAACCGATGTATTGGGTTTCTCCGTTGTTCCGGTTTGTCTCTTCTCTCAGAATTATATGTTCCAGCGGTATATCGGAGTTTTCTTTCATCCAGCGTTTCACACTTCGCAGGAAAGATTTTCTGTTTCCGGTTTTCCTGAACTTGTGGATAAAATCCTTACTATGCTTAATAAATCCGAGAATCAGATTAAGATACTCACTGAAAGCAGCCTCACTGTCGTGGGGATGCTTGTTTCCGAGATAACCCACAAGCTCCCTTTCATCAATTCCGATCTCTGTTTCACAATACCAGCTGAAAGGAACGCCACCCGACATTTCAGGAAAAAAATCTTCTTCACAGGCAATTGTCACAGCTTGCTGAAACCCTCTCCAGAATGCATCCAGAGCGTAAATATCTCTCACTCCAATCAACAGACTGGGGTTTTTTAACAGTAAAAAATTCAGTTGTCCGTAATATTGATTTTTTCCCTGCATACCCGTCATAATGCATCCTCCGACAGATCTACAATATGCTGAAGTCCTATCTTTTTAAGAGTCTTTACAGTGTGCCGGATAAAACCTTTCTCTGCCCATTGCTTAGGATTAAGCGGACAGTTTATGGCATAACCGCGGTAAGGATAAATCCGGCTGTATCTGCCTTCAGGATCGTAAATACCGCCTTGCTCCAGAAACAGATGCCTTATATTAATATCCGGGTTCTTTTTCAGAAAACTGACAATCTCTCCGGCAAACTCCTTTACAGAATATGTTTCTTTGAATACCTTTATGATCCGGTGTTTATCCCTGTAGTTTCTCATATAACTGTCAAAAAAATTAACGAGGCGAAAATATGCTTTTTTCGGATCATCTTTCATTTTCCAGTCCAGATAGGTACCCGGATCCCTTGGGCCTGTAATCATTCTGTTCTGGATATAAAATCTGAACCGTGAAACGGAATCCTCTTCCTCTAATCCGTATGCTTCAACCAAAGCTCCGAACCCCTGAAACAAGCCATCAAAATAATGCATAAAATTCTTTGCATTCTGAATATTAACAAAATCCTCAGGTTTCTCCCTCCACAAAGGGAGAAGGTTTTTATAAACATAATCCTCGATCTGTTCGATTTTCCTGACCATAATCGCTCCTCTCCGATTTTTCAAATTACCGAACCTGAGAAGGTCTGGAATACACGGGAAGTCCCATATTTGCTCTCCACTGATTGCTTTTTATGTTGCCGGGATCATCCTGAATTCCAGTAATCCGGAATCCGCACAAAATGCCGTTGTAGTTAACTTCAGCAATAAAATGGAAAGCTATTTCAGGTATTCGGCCAGACTCTTAATTTTCAAATCTCCATCCCACAAATACACAATAAACTTATACGATAGAGATATATCATACAAATACTCAACCGGGATATTTTTTGATATATATTTCATTTTTTCATAATCAAACAGTCTGATTTGCCCCTTCTCATCCTTTAACTCCCTGAATCCGCCAAATGCAACAACCTGACAGTCCCTGATTTCCTTAAACTGCAGGAGGAAGAACCATTGATCGATTTTTTTGAAGATTGGTTTGTTCTTACCATAAAAATCTATTTTA
>JAJTBE010000209.1 GCA_021287065.1 Bacillota bacterium | reverse complement strand
CAAAGCGGAAATACGGCCTCGACCGCTCAGGCTACCGGATTGAAGGAGGCGGAGAGATCTGGGTCCGCCTGGGCCTATGCGCCATGAACCTTAAACGGGCGCTGATGGCCTCATAATGCCCAAAAAGGGCAAAAATCCCCCAAAACAAGGGGAAAAACAAGGGGTTCACCCCCCAATCGAAAGGTCATTGTCCATTTTTGCAGCTTTTCGATGGTTTTCCAGCAATTTGACATCAATTTTTCATCAGATTTCACAAAACAAGGATGATTCCTGAAAACGATTCGCCACAATCAATCCAAATTATGCCAAAATCAAAAAAATAACCCGAAATAGTCGTGGTTATGAATGAGTTTTTAAGGGGAAACTAATTACTCAAACCCTCCGCCAACCGCCAGCAAACCCAATAACCACAATCCCCCGCCAACAACTGCCGGATCGCAGGCGTCCCCGCCTGTCCCCCGGGCCCCCAAACCCTCCGCCAACCGCCAGCAAACCCCATAACCACAATCCCCCGCCGACGACTGCCGGATCGCAGGCGTCCCGCCTGTCCCCAGGGTCCCCAACCCCCCCGCCAACCGCCAGCAAACCCCATAACCACAATCCCCCGCCAACAACTGCCGGATCGCAGGCGTCCCGCCTGTCCCCCGGGTCCCCAAACCAACCGCCAACCGCCAGCAAACCCCATAACCACAATCCCGGCCAACAACTGCCGAATCGCAGGCGTCCCGCCTGTCCCCCAATGCCACTGAATTAGTAAAACTTACTCCAATTTCCAGCCCAATACTCTTGTTTTTCAAGGAGGGAGGTTCGGAGGGCAACCTCGCTTTTTTAAAAAAGCGTGGTTCCCTCTGACGGTCCCCAATTCCCCGTCGGTCCTAACCCCTCCGGTCGGTCCCCAATTCCCCGTCGGTCCTAACCCCTCCGGTCGGTCCCCAATTCAAAAGTTTTGGGAAGGCGGGTGCCCGCCCGCAGGGTGGGCGCGAGGAAACTTTTTCCAAAAAAGTTTTCTCCGGGAGCTGGGCGTGCGGTTATAATTATTGTGAGTGATCAGATAAATCCATGCCTTAATTCATGAGCATTGGCCTGTCCCCCGGGTCCCCAAACCCACCACAAACCGCCGGCAAAAGCCGGCATATAAACTTTTCTTTACGGGTGGCGGGCACAGGTAATCTTTTTTAAAAATTCCCAAAAAAGAAAAAAACCCCCGGATTTTCAAGGGGTTTGGTAAAGATGGGCTGCCAAAAAAACAATTCTCCCATAAAACTCAATACGGCGGCAGCATTCTTCTGAAACCGTGGGCGAGAACTGTGGTTGTGAAAAGGCAGTTTCTTACGGGTATGAGTAGTGGATTGAAGGCGGGGTGGGGTTTTGTTTGTCCTGTGGATACAAAATAAGCGAGATTTCCGGCAAGCTTTTCCATCCATGAGATGTTTCTTGGAAATTCGAAGATATTGCTGAGCCATTCCGGTGGTATTCCCTGTTTTCCCACTCCTGCGCCGATGATTCCTCCGAGTATGGCGGCGGTAGTGTCCGTATCTCCTCCGCAGCGGATAAGGTTGGTTACAGCGGTTCTGAAATCTCCTGGATTCCCGAACCAGCAGTGGAGAACAGCCTGCATTGTGTGGTGGATATATCCGCTTACGCCTTTTTTCATGCCATTGTTTTCGCAATAATCCAAAACAGATTCCCCGGATTTTGCACTTTTGAGAGCTTTTTTAATGAGAGTTATAAATTCTGCAGAATCTGAACCAATAAGATTTTCCAGTTCTTCCATGTATTCGTCAAAATCAGGTTCAGCTTTGGTTTTTGCGGAATGATGTGCTGCCAGAGCTGCAGCCAATGAGCCGTGAAGAGCTTTTGGGTCTGTGTGGGTTAGCTGTGTGGAAACTTCAATGAGCTTTTTCATTTTTTCAGGGGAAGAGCCATAAACAGTGCCAATAATGGGAGCACGCATGGCAGAGCCGTTTCCGGCTGAAAACACTCCGCTTTTTGAGGGAGAGACCCCAAGCCAGAGTTTCAGACAGGACCGAAGTGTGGCAAAACCGATACCTGCAGGAAGTCCAAGAAACCAGAGGCGCATTTTCCATCCCATTGCCGAGGCAAATCTGTCAGGGTTTCCCCCGCTTTCTATCAATGCTTCTGCGGTAAAGAGTGTATGCTCGGTATCATCGGAGATCATGCCTTTACCAAAGAGAAGCCCTTGTCTGCCTGTGTCAGGAAACATTTTTGCCTGCCTTTGCCTTGTCAAACCTTCAGACTTCAATCCCAGACTGTCCCCTGCAGCTATTCCAAGAATGCAGCCGACTACCGACTCTTCCGGAATACAATCCGATTCCGCACCGTTTACCTGATCCATTCCTCTATGTTCCATGTAATTGCTCCAAATCCGCGAGGCTTAATATTAGTTATTGAAAGATCATGCACAACGATTTCCGGATAAATAAGAAGGGGGATATATGGCAAATCTGCGGCAAAGAGTTTCTGATGATCTTTCAACAGTGTAATTTTCTGGTCGCGGGAGATCATATCTTTATTCCTGACGCAAAGGGCGTCATTATCGGAATTTCTCCAGCCGCTGTAATTCAAACCGTTGTAGTCGTTGAGAGTTCCCGGAATCTGTTTCGAATGGAACAGTTTTTCAGGATCAACAGACGGCGGGGTGGCGATATGAGCAATTATAAAATCGGGAAAAATTCTTTCCCGGAGATAACGGGCGCATTCATCGGGGGGATAAGCTTTAATGTCGAGACCTGCTCCGACTCTTTCCAGAGATTCTTTCAGATAAAGGGCAGCTGCATAATCAAGGGGTTCTTCGGAATTCACAATCACAGAGGGCGTAAGTAGAATTCCATCCTTTTCAAAATGACCATCCTTATTCTGCTTATATCCCATTTCCTCAAACATCTGCTGTGCCTTATCCTCACTGGCAGAATACTGGGATAAAACATCAACGGAAGCGGGATGGCGGGGGGAAAGCCAGGAAATAGACATAAACTCCTGACTGCCCATAATCTTTTTCGACAATTCATTCCGCTTGAGTGCATACATTACAGCTTTTCTGAATCTTATGTCCGAAGGGAAGGTATTATCAAGATTGGGAATCAGACATATCTGAACGCTTCCGGGTTTTACAAGTTTTTTGATTCCCTTGTCGTCAGGAATCTGATTAAGCCCTCCCATCGAAACCGGAGTTATCACATCAAGCATTTTCTTCTTATACTGCTCCAGCATTTCCGTTTCTGATGCATAACAGATTATTTCAATGGTATCTATGGCAGGAAAATATTTTGTAAACTGACTGTTTCTTGCAAGAACGATTTTTCTCGGTTCAAAACTCTTTATGATATAAGGCCCGCTGTAAGGAGAAGCTCCGGCAAACTCTTTGCTGAGTTCCTCTGCAGTTCCTGCTATAAGCTTGCCTTCGAGAGCCTTTTTTGACAGGGGAACCGGTGGAAAATCGCAAACTCCGGGAACTATAGTGAATGAAGCTGTCTGGGGGTTTGAAACAGACGCTTTTTTAACGCAATTATTTATATCAGGATTGAATTTTGAAAATCTCGGGCTATATTCCATCTGATAAGCAAAAAGAAGATCGTATGCATCGATGGGATTTCCGTTCGACCATTTATAATCAGGTTTCAGGGTATAATCTATGGAAATCATTCCACTTCCGGCATGCTTAACAGAGCCGTCTGAAGCATCAGGCATTCTCTCCAGAAGATAAGGTTCTTCCTCCCATTTTTCATTATATCTGAAAAGGGAAGCAAATACGGCATCCCTGACGATAGCTGAAATATCATCTTTTGCCGCAAGCGGGTTAACCTGATCTATTCTGCCCACAGTGCCAATACGAAGAACTCCCCCGGCTTTACGCTGACTGCATGCAGAACCCGCAAACAGGGCAAAAACCATTACAGCGGCAACAACCACTGCTGCCAAAATCAATTTCTTCATACTTGTAAAATTACATCCTGTTTTATTACATGTCATATTCAAAAACTTCCTGATACAGATATTTGCCAACACCAAAGGATATTGTTTCGATAAATCATTCCCCAGGCCTGCAAAACTCTCCCTGTATATCAAATGTTTCCTTCACTGTTAAACATTCTCATGGCTTAAATTATACTTAAAGGGTATAATAGGATCATGAAGAATTACTCGTGGGGGAATTTTTTCAATTTTCACCAAAAATACCCGAAAGGAGGGCTGCTATGAATAACAGAGCAGCGAAAACTGCCATTGCAGGATTAGGTCTGTTGCTTGGTACAACAGGACTTGCTTTTGCAGGACGCGGCGACGCAGCCGCAGCAACCGGCGTTATGTGCTTCGCCGGCGTAATCAGCCTTGTAATGCTTGCAGTCTCAATATACATCATGGTATGGGTGTATAAAGATGCAAAAAACAGAGGCACAGAGCCTATTCTCTGGCTCATTCTGGTATTCTTTACCGGGATTATAGGCCTTGTAATTTATTACTTCGTAAGACCTCAGGGCATACTCACAGCTTGTCACAATTGTGGAAAACCCAAGCTGGACACTCTTCCCCAGTGCCCGCATTGCGGAGCCGGAATGTAATTCCGTTTAACTCAGCCAAATACATAATCGATGGTATGCAAAACCTGCTCTCCGGCAAGGGGAAACCGAGCAGGTTTTTTTATGCAGTCAATAAATTTACTGTCGAAAAAGGTTTTATTAAGGGTATGATGAATAATATAGGAACACAATTATATAAATGGGTTGGTAAGCTACAAATAAGATTGATGGAGGTAGTTCCATGAAAAAGATAGGTGTTTTTTCCGCAAGCGAAGAGTTTTCTCATGCTGTTATCCATAAGATCAACGGATTCAACCATAGTGATATAAAAGCTGAATTTGCTCTCGCCGGAGAAACCAGGCTTTTTGAACCTTCCCATTACAAAGTAATCATTGACAGACTATCCTATTATGTTGATTATTTTAAGGTATATTTCAAGAATGCAGCGATGTCAGGTTCGAGCGTTATAAACAACCCCTTTAAAACCTGCAACAGCGACCGCTTCTACAATTACAGCATAGCCAAAAAGATGGGGGCACTTATCCCCAGAACAGTGTGCCTGCCGTCAAAAGAACAACATCCGGCATGTTCAAACGACGATCTTCTCAACCTCAAATACCCTCTCGACTGGGAAGAAATTGCCGATTTCGTGGGATTCCCCGCTATTCTCAAATCATACGACGGATATGGCTACAGGGATGTTTACAATGTCCACAATGTTGAAGAACTGCTTCAGGCTTACAACGGCAGCGGCCGTCAGGTTATGATTCTGCAGGAATTCATAAAATACGATCTCTTTGTCAAAGCTTTTGTTGTAGGCAAAAAAGATATTCTGGTAGTCAAATACGATCCCGCATCAAGAGGCTATCTGGACGACAGTCCCGAAGACAAATCACTGCCCGGCAGAAATATGATCGACGGAGCAGTTGATCTTGCAAAAGAACTGGATCTCGATTTCTATGCTATGGAACTGGCAATAAAGGGAGATGCTGCATACGCAGTCAACTTCATCAACCCCGTTCCCAACTGCAGACCCGAAACAGTATCCCAGAAAAACTTCGACTGGCTCGTTGACAAATTTGCCGCTTTAGCTATTGAACACGCCCGGAACAACAAAACAACCACCTGCGGCTAAACTTCAGCTTACACAGTTTTACTGAAAGGGCTTTAAGAAAGTTATTATCTTTTCAAAAGCCCTTTTTTATTTTGAAGGAATTGGGGATTCTTACGGAAATATTAATGGGGATGTTCCGGAAGCTGATGTTTCACTTGTTGAACATATCTTTCAAACCGGTGCGGAGAGGTTCAGGACAAGCCTGCCTCATTCCGTTCAACAAAATATCTGCTGTGCGGAGTATCCAAGTTATTTTTTTATGTAATCAGGAGTCTATCTTGTCCACAGGTGGTAACTGCAGGGAATTCCTGTCGGTCTATCCGGCTTTTTTAATTTCGATGGGAATTCTGTTCATAATCAATCTTGTTCTTGTCCATTTTGCATCAGGCTATGTTAAAAAAAAGAAAATCCCCCAAGCTGCAATTTTTTGCTCAATTGCCCTTGTAATAACCATTGGTTTTTATTTTTTTGAAAAACCTAATGTTGCCAAAGCCGGGCAGATTGTAACATCAGAAAATGTTCTTCTTCCTGATCCCGGCCCGCCGAAAAGGGATTTTTCATACTTATCACACTATGACATAATCCACGATGATAAAGCAGGCGCATATTTTGCAAAGCGCAAAGATGACGAAGACGAAGCCCTTCTGTGTCTTGTCGGCGGCAACCCGCCCCAGCTCTATGATTCCTCATTCTATATTCTTATGCAGAATGAAGGAAGAAAAATGGACAGGGAAATGGACCTCCTCGACATGGCTAAGCTTATGCTTATCCTCTATTACCACGAATCAGAACCCGTCTATTTCTATTCTTCTTCAGAACTTGAAAGATTTTTATCATCAAGAGCAGACCAAAACTATAAAAAACTGGGTAAACAAATCGCCGAAATCATAAAGGAACAAAAATCCAAACCGGAACCCAAATCAACAGGAACCGCCAGCAGCGAACAACCGGAATCAAAAAACGGAGAATCAGCCCTTGAAAGCATAGTGAAAAATGTCTCAGCCCCCGTTTTCGAACTGGACTATGACGGCGGCAAAATTTTCAAACTCTACACCTTCTCCCTGAGATACAGGGAACTAACGGAATGGAGCTTCAAAATCACTACGGAAGACAATATAGAAGTGGAAAGAACGGCAGTGGTAAACGTACCATAAATGCTGAAAAACACCACTTAACCTTTCGCAGAAGTTTTGGCTGCTTATTTTGTTATCAATTCTTAATAAAACAATACCTTCAGGCTCCGGCAATTATCAGGCAATCTATCTTGAATAATCTTAAACCCATGATTTTTTTTGCTATTTACCGTAAATAAAATTTTACATATAATTAAAAGATATGGCAAAATATTTACAGAAACGGGGGTAATAAATTTATGGCATTAAATTGGGAAAAATCCGGTTGTTGTTCCGAAGGAAAACAAAACCGGAGCAAAAAAAGGCATAATGTTAGAAATACGGCATTATGCATCACAATTATTCTCTTCATCACCCTTCTGGCAGTCTGTTCAATTCAGGGATGTTCAGGGGGGGGGGGGGGAGAAAATTCATGCCTGATTCAGAGCGATAAAAACAGCGGATCCGATTCTTCAAAAGTAGATGTATCAGGCAGTTTGTCCGAAATTGGCCCCTTTGTCAGGCAAAAGTGGGATGAAAACAAACCGATTGAAGTATGCAACATAAAATTTTATGTAAAAACGAGCGAAGGATTAGTGGATATGTCTCCCGGAAATGTTCCTGAAAACGCTGCAAGGGTAAACAATGAGAAAATATACATAGGCTCAGGACCATCCGTTGATTCTAAAGACATACCCTCTATGCCCGAATGGCAGATGTTTCAGGAGCTGACAACAAGCACATCCGATCCCGGGGTTAATATTCGTTCAGGATTTGCCAACCTCCATGCAGAAGATGTGCAGGCGGACAACACTCTTACAAAACAGGCAGCCTGTCCTTACGGCGATAATGAAGACCTGCCTGAAGGAGCGGTAAGATTTGGGGATATATATTCAGGCATTCCCGTTACTCTCGCCAATCCCGGCACTACATCGGTGTCTTACAAATGGATATACAATTCGGGAGCTTCTGTAAATGATATAACAGTTCAATATCGTTCATGGCGGCCCGATCCTGAAAAACCGGATGTATGGAACTGCGAATACAGATATTTTCATAACGGTTCGGAATATTGGTACACAGGCGTACTTAACGGCAAGCAGTCCGTGCTGGTTGCCAACCCCGGTATAGGCAATGGAATTCAGGGACCGATGACCCACCGTATTGAAAAATCCACATCAGGTGAAGCTGAAGCTTCTTCGTTAATAGTTTTTGAAAGAAATGTTATTCAGCGAAAGCTTATACTTGATCACCAGTTCGAAGATATAGAATTCACACCGGGGGACAGTGTGAGTTTTTCAAACAGCATGGTCTGGAAAAACTCTCCCAACGATAACAGCCATGACGGCGAAACTGCTCCCCTCGAAACTGAAAATCCCAAATGGACGGTCAGCATATACGATCCCGGAGGAAACCTTATTGCACAATCAGAAGAGCAGGCAGGAAGCCAGCTTGCATGGAATTGGGACAGCAATATAGCCGTTGCTGCCGCAGGCAGGGGATACAAAACATTCAGGCTTGTCCGCAGGGGCGTGGAACCCGGTCTTTCAAAGCCAAACAGAGCTGTGTTTACAGTCCATAACCCCAAAGAAAAGGAAAATGCATCCCCGGATTCAGAAACACGGGAAGAACCAACAGAAATCGATAATACGGTAAATCCTGAGCCTGAAGAAAGCTGTCAGGCGGAACTGCCGCCGGAAACCGCTTCAGAACCGGAAGCTTACCCGGCTGATACATCAGAGGATCCCACACCTTCAACCGAAACCCTCTGCGAAGAACAGGATCTCACCGAAAAAGATCCCACCGACAACTTCAAAGAGGAAGTAGCGGAATACAGCTACGAAATAACAGCCTCAGCCACTTCTTATACAGCTATGGATACAACCGGAGGCGTGGATGTTTCTTCATTTAAAAATATGGCGAAAAAACTAAACAAGCTGTTTCCGTTTACTGTAAGAAGCATCTTTGCCGAAGCAAAACCACGGTTTTATATCCTTAATGAAGACAATATCAAAATAAATGCCGACAAAGCTAATCCTCAATTCAATCTGGATTCTTCTCCGGCAAGAAATGAACCTGCTGTTTTAATCTCCAGGGACAACAGGCAGAGTTTCTTTATTGTTGAATTTAAAAGAAGAACAACAGACAGTGATGCCAAATACATGGTCTGGGGAGTCTGTCAGCTTCACGATTCTTCTTCGTTCAGGCTTGCACAGACAAAGAAGACCCCTTTGATTTTCAAAAAAGGCTCAGATACAGCTTCCTATACTTTCAAAGTAAGCAACGGAACCCTTTCAGTCCCGTCGTCGGTACAAAAGCTTGAATCCATCAAATGGTACTATTCCACAGTAAAAGACGGAAAAGCAGACAGCGGCAAACTAACCGACGAAAGCTTCTGCAAGATATATGTTGTACTCAGGGAACCTATAAATATAGAAAGAGATCATCCACCCAGAAAAGATGTCCTCGACATAGCCTGCGAAGTAGCTAAGGGAAAAAAGGATGACGATTCCATAAGAGACGCAATGACAGGAGGATTATGGGGTTATCTTAATGATAATGGGTTTAGATATGAACCTGGAGGATCTCATTGTCTTATTCCTACTTTGCCTCGCAGACCTACTC
>JAJTBE010000203.1 GCA_021287065.1 Bacillota bacterium | reverse complement strand
AACTTATCATTCTTGAAGAACTCTTTCGACATGGTCATCACTCCTTTTTGTAAACGGCAATCTCGGGTGCTTGACCATGTTATATTTTTACCCACAAAAAACCTACTGGATTTATGTTTATTATAGTGTGCTCCTACGATCGTTGGCCCAGCTTGTGGTTATTGGGTTTGCTGGCGGTTGGCGGAAGGTTGCTGCGGGAGAGCACATTGGCTCTCCCCTACAGTTGGCGGGAGTTTACCGCTTTTTTCGGAGATTTTGAGGTTTGAGTTTGCAGTGAGGGCGAACCTTGCGGGTCCGCGTCGGGCTTGCAAAGCCCTCCTACGATCGTTGGCGAAGCTTGTGGTTGTGAGGTTTACTGGCGGTTGGCGGAAGGTTGCTGCGGGAGAGCACATTGGCTCTCCCCTACAATTGGCGTGAGTTTACCGCTTTTTTCGGGAATTTTGAGGTTTGAGTTTGCAGTGAGGGCGGACCTGCGGGTCCGCGTCGGGCTTGCAAAGCCCTCCTACGATCGTTGGCCAAGCTTGTGGTTATAGGTTTGCTGGCGGTTGGCGGTTTGTTGTGGGACCCGGGGACAGGCGGGACGCCTGCGATCCGACAGTTGTTAGCCAAGCTTGTGGTTATTGGGTTTGCTGGCGGTTGGCGGTTTGTTGTGGGACCGGGGACAGGCGGGACGCCTGCGATCCGGCAGTTGTTGGCCGGGCTTGTGGTTATTGGGTTTGCTGGCGGTTGGCAATGGGTTTTGGGATTCGGGGGCGGGCATTGGAGTTTTTGCGCAGCGGGGGGCTTTAGAGATTGTGTAAACACAAGTAGCGCAAGGCTTTACAGGCCGAGACAAAACTCCAAATTTCTGTTGCAGGCATACAATATATTGGAAATGCTGCAAAGTTCAAAACAATATATTGTGTCAGCTTAGTGAAAAATCTTAGTTTTGGCGCAGCCTGTTTAGCCTTGCTGTCTGGGTCAAAACCAAGATATTTAACACTATATGTTGTATGTATCATTTTGACAAGCAACTACATAGCAGGTCTAAAGAGATTGTGTAAAAAACTTTTTCGAGAGGCATTTTTCAGGTTAAAAATCAAATTTGGCAAAAATCAATGGTTTTGGTTTAGGGGCAAATTCTATACAAGGGAAACCATTAAAATTGTTTAAAGCCCGTGGTTGTGCGGTTCTGCTTATCACCGGATTAAAATCCGGTGTTGGTTCCAGGGGCATCGGGTTTAATGTAAAATGTCCAAATCTGAGGTTTAAACAGGTTTAGAGTTGTGGTAAGAGTAGTTTTTACACAATCTCTAAAGACCTGCGCTACGTCGTTTGGGTTAGTTTTTACACAGTCTTTTTAAACTACTTTTATGCAGAAAAGCGGGCAGTGGCGGGCGCAGTAGGAACATAGCATACAGGTTTCGGGATTAACCTTTGCGATTCCATCGGTTATAGTTATAGCTTTAAACGGGCATGCATCCCTGCAGGCTCCGCAGCCCTGGCAGTAATCTTCTATCCATAGGGATTTTTTGTGTTTTTCAGTTAGCACTGTTTCAGGCAGATCATCATAATCGTTACGGAATACAGAACAATTGAAATCGACTTCTTCTTTGTTTTGCATCCCTACAACCACACAATCGGCAAAAGGTAAATCCCTTGCCCATGCAAGTGAGGATCGGGCATTACGGTACAGGTGCCCTCCTCCCACTGCCTTCATCAGCATAATCCCTTTGCCTCTTTTATGGGCTTCTGTCAGAGCTGTTTCCATTTCTTCGGGAGTTCCATCCATTATGCCGATTCCCTCCCGGTTGAGGATGGCGAAAATCACATCGATTTCGGGCATTTCAGAAGCTGCTCTGACTGCTGCGATGTAGTGAGTGGAGATACCGACAAGTTTAAGCCTGCCTTCGTGTTTACGCTTAACAAGATAATCAAGTGCAGGTTTGTGGCCTCTTATTGTTGCTTCCGATTCTGTTTCATGCAGCATAAAGATGGAAATAGTTTCAATTCCCATTTCATTCAGAGCTTTATTAAAGGACTCTTCCATCCCCTCTTCAGAATAATCATAGGAACGGGAAACGATGGCAAGACCGGACGCTTTTTCCGGTCCGAGAATCTCCAGCGCTCTTCCGATATATGGATAAGTTTCATACAGATGGGCGGTATCAAGGAGATTGATTCCGTTGTTTACAGCATGGACAATAATTTCAGCTCCCGCATCAACAGGAAGATTTCTCTGAAATGGGCCTATGGTGAGGGTTCCAAAGCCCAGAGGAGAAACATATATATCGGATTTTCCAAGCTGTCTTTTTTGCATACCGGTGTTCTTTCCAATTATTTTTTTCTCTCGGAAATCATCAGAAACAGAGCTTTGGCTGCTTCGGCGGGACCGGTGGATTCGAAACTGCTGATTCCGAGTCTTGTTCTGAGCTGTCCGATGAATACACCTGAGCGGAATGCGTTTTCGAAAGTATTTTCCGCAAGTTTTTCGTGAAGTTCCCGATACTGGGTTGGTCCGAATATATTGGCAAAATAGCTGTGGGTAAGGCCTGTGCTGGTGGTTGTGCCTTTTGACATAGCTGCGCCTTCCCGAAATGTATTCAGAGCGTCTTCAACGGATTCGAATTTTTCTACAATCGGGTGGCTTTCATCCACTTGATCATAATTGTTGGCGTACAGGATGAAATCCAGGGGATAGCCTTTGAGTATTTCTTCCATTGTGGTAATAGGAAGAACAACCCTTGCGTTTACCATATGGGGGCTCATTATAATTGCTCTGTCTATCTGACCGAAGGCGTATCCGAATTCAAGATCATCAAGGCGGATGAAGGCGCCGATTTCGGTTCCATACCCAAGAACCCTGCCATCTTCTGCAACTTCAAGAGATCCCATGTCGTCTGCTATTATTTTCAGTTCCCTTATATGTTCTTTTCCGAGAATTCTGAAAGCTTCGAGGGATTCGGATTTGCCTGCTGCGGTGTCGCCTATCAGGAGGATATTAGCGGAAGAGCCGTTTTTGAGCTGTATGTTGACCATCGCTCCGTGGAAAGGCATTCTTCCGGTTTTCATCATAGTTACATTATGCAGTGTGAGGATCATTTTTTTGAGGTATCCGAAATATCCGAAGCGGTCTTCGTCAGGGACTGCACCAACAAGAATGTTATTCTGCAGATCATCGAAAAAGACTGTGGGGAGCTGTCCGAAAAGGGACATTGGTTCTGCAGGCGCTCCATAGAAGAATATGGCATCTGGTCCGGCAGCTATCTGCTGTTCGTCTGCGAGGTCAAAAAGGTTAGCGAGGGATGAGCCTAAACCTATGAATTTCTGATGAAAATATACGAAAACCACAAGAGGTCCCACTTTTGCAGGATAGCAGATCCATTTTGTTTTTTCGGGATTGAAAAGTGATAACGGGTTCTCCCCTACTCTTCTGAACTGTCCGGATCTTGTATTTTTGGGCGGGTTGATGAGAAGGGGCGGATTGAGGAGAACCTGTCTTACAAAGGGAATTTCTTCCAGTTTTTCTTTGTATTCGGAGGGGCAGTTCCATTTTCTGTCTGATACGACAAGCCCAACTTCACATCCGGCGCATACCTGTCTGAAAACCGCAGGATGTTCGCCGGTTATGTTTTCACAGATATCCCGGTATAATGCTCTTATAAGTGAGGAAAGCTGCTCCATTGTGTGGTTGAATTCCCTGTAGAAACTGCCGTTGTCCTGCTGTTCATTTTTCTGATGGCAGACCATATAACGGCCAAAGGATCTCCAGTAGTTGTATAAGCCTTCCACAATGTGATGGAGAATAATTCTGTCTGCAACCCAGCTTTCGGTGCCGGGTATTTCTTCCACTGCCTTTTCGAGGGGCTTTTCTGCCAGTATTTTTAATAGTGATGCTAATTTGATTACTTCCTGCGGATTGCTTAAATCTTGCGTGATTTTTTCAAGTAGCGGCGAATCAAGTTCCTGTAATCTGTGGACAAATCTTCTTACAATTTCTTCAAAGATTTCGCTTGCTGCTATTCTTTCCCCTGAAAAACAAACCATCCCATCGGTATGCAGTATGAACTGACTACCCTCTTTATCGAGTCTTTTCATCTGAACATCTCTTTCTGTCATATTTTTGGATATAAAATTCACGGTAATTCGCCCAGTTTTTCCAATTACCTTTTTTACAAAATAAAATATTTACCTTATCGGAGGTTTTATAGTGGTTTCGGTGAATTCTTCAGGAAGAAGCAGCATTGAATCAAGAGAAGCAAACTAAGGGTTCGGGATTAAGTAAATAAGAGATTCTGCCTGCCACATGGTTGACAATCGTATATTGGTTTGAGGGACGGCAGGTTTTATACATAAGGGGGTTATGATGGGAAATTTCAGTTTCAGAATGTCGGGACCTGAGGAGTATGTTTCGCCTAAGGCAAAGGGGGATTTCACCAGGGAGGCAGGGATTGTCATTGGTGCGGCGCTCGTTCTTTTTTTCATGCTGCCGTTTTTCGCTTTTTTCATATATGCTTTTAATGGTTATTTTGATATTTTTTTTGAAGAACACGCTACAGGAAATTTTCATAACAGTGTATTTTTCAATGGAAAAATCTGGTATATTACATCATTTCTGAAAAAATCAAAAAAATGTGACTTAGTGAGTCTTGAGCCATCTGCAAATGCCCAACCTGAAATAGTGATCGGGAATTTTCTGTCATATCCGGAACTGTTTGCTGACAAAGACAGATTTTTTATTGTTGATCTATTTCGCATTAAGGAATTTAAGGATGGAACGCTGAAAGATATAAAGACAGACAGGCAACTCAATTACCTTTCGAAATATTTCATTTTCAAAGGTGAACCTGCAGCTCTCGAAATAACTGATAAAGAGCAGTATTTCTGTTTTCTTAAAGATGGTAAATGGAAAAAAGAAGAGAGTTTTGCTATTAAGCCTGCTTTAAATGTACCATGGGTAAAAAGCGACTGCCAGACTCATGTTCTGACAGCAGGCAATGATATTTATCTTTTCTACTCGCACAAATCCCGGGAAGCTGCTTACTGCCGAATCAATAATGATTTTACCTGCAAGCCTGAGGACTGGAAAATGGTACCTGTTGAGGGTAATTACATTAGTTTTGCGACGGTAAACGGAAAACCATCAGTTATTAATACTGAAAAAGGCAGAGTAACCGTAACCCAGCTTGATGGTGATCAGTGGAAGGAAATTTCCAGTGTAAAGACCGGAAGAATTTACGATTTCAACATTTTTTCAGGTAAAAATCCAGATGAAATGTTACTTATCTGGGGAAATACAGGGAGCAACAATATTGAAGTTGATAATATCAAAGGAGATGTTCTTTCACAGATTGTTTCAATCGGTAAAAAATACGAACCGCTAAAACTTCAAATGATTAGCAATATTTTTACAATAAGCATCGAAATAATAATACTTACAGCTGTTCTGGTTCTACTTTCAGGTGTTATGAAAAAATACAAAATTTCCGCATACACTGTAAATGGTTCTGTTGTTACTTTTGCTTCCTTAATGCAACGGGGGTTTGCCAGAGGGATTGATGTATTAATTGTCTATCTGCCGATATTAATCTGTTTTATTATATATTCTAAACAGTATCTGGAATTTATGGAAGGTAAAGATATAGGGGACCTTATCAGTCCGTTAATGATATTTCCTGTGATGTTGGTTTCGATGGCTATAGCTGCAGTAATTGCGGTTATTATCTGGCTGATGGAAGGCAAATGGGGTCAGACGCCGGGAAAAATGGTTATCGGTATAAAAACAGTTAACAGGGAGACGCTTTTACCCTGCGGTCCCATTTCAGCAATTGTTCGCAACCTGCTGTTTATAGTTGACGGTATCATACACTTTTTAACAGGGATATTTTTCATTGCATTTTTTACAAACCGTCAACGCTTTGGCGATATAATAGCTGGAACTATCGTTATTGAGAAGCAGGCTTCGGGCAGTGAAAACGGAATTTCCGAAAAGTCTGAAGAAGAAGCGGGAGTCTGACTTTATCAGACTACAGGCAGAAGGGTTTTTCAATAATTTACCAAAGTTCCGGTATTCAGCTTTTCAGGGGAAAGATTGATTGTAAAATCAATTATAATTAAGGTGCAAGGAGAGGTTGCAGTATGGCAGGTACAGGTTATCAATTTCTGAAGCCTGAGAATTTCAAAAATCCCGGAATGTCAGAAACATTCAAGAATTATTTTTTAATTACTTTAATTGCCGGGATTCTTCTCACGATGGGGCTTCCCACTCTTGCCGGCTTCATTTATATGCCTTTTATGTTCAAGGGCATGATGCTTGATGCAAAAACCATTAACACAAGTAATGCCGTTAAGTATGACGGCAAAATATGGTACACTGAAAGCAAAATAAATGATACGGATAATTATTCTCTTGTGAGTCTTAATCCCCAACCGGATGCGAAACCGGAAAAAGCTCTGGATTTAAGATGCGGGGAACCTTATCTTCTTGCAGACGACAACAGATTGCTGATAATAAGCAAAAAACAGACAATAGAATACAAAGACGGTAAGACGGTTCCATTTGAGATGGAAAAGATACCGGAGCATTCAACTTTTCCGTTTTTCTACGATCATGTGCCTGCAGTTATTCAGGCAAAGGATAATGGAGGAGGTCTTCTTACATTCAGACATGGGCACTGGGTGGAAGAGAAGGAAATAGTCTGCACATCCGGCACAAAGGTGAGATGGTTTGCCGATATTAAAAGACTTCAGGTTCTGGTACAGGATGGCAGCCTCCATCTGTTTTTCCGCACTGATGAAAATGATTTGAAATACTGTTTCGTTCCCGATAGTTATGAAATCAAGGATGAAGACTGGCAGGATGTAACGAAGGCTGATACCCAGTATAGAGTTTATCTGACTGATGGAAAACCCGGAGTGGCGGTTTATGATTATTCAAGCCCGTTTTCGAACCCTGATATTACTTTTCTGAAAAACGAAGGTAAGAACTGGGTAGTTTCCGCAAAAGACACAAGCGGGGTTTTCTTTGGTTTTACGGTTCTTCCGGGGAGAAACAGCGGAGAACTGATAATAGTAGCTCAGAAAATGCCGGGAAGAGTTGTTTTTTACAGTTTTGCAGGTGGAAAGCTTGAGAAAATTCTCGGTACAGGTTCGCCTTTTCCCTTTAATACAAGTTTTTTGATATTTATCATAGCAGCTAATGCTGTTTCTTTTATAATCCCTTTGATTGCAGCTTACATCCTTTCAGGTTTGATGGAAAAAAATCTTATTTCCGTTTATCAGTCGGACAATGGAGCTGTAAATCTTGCATCGTTATGGAAAAGAGCGGTTGCAAGAATTATCGACAATCTTATTGTAACCATACCTGTATGGTTTTTTCAGTTCAGAATGATTAAGAGTATGTTTTTCAGCGATGACGGCGGTTTTCCGTTTAATTTCCTTGAAAACATGATAGGAATTCTGCTTAGTTTCTTTATAATGTTGATTTTGACCGTATTTATTTCGTATATGGATGGAAAGGGTCAAACTCCGGGTAAGATGATAATGGGAATAAAAACGGTGAGAATTGATAATCTTGAACCCTGCGGTTTTCTGATGGGGTTTGCGAGAAATATGGCGATGATCATTGACGGTGCTTTTGCAGGTTTTGTGGGTCTGGGTCTTATTGCTTATACAAGCCCCCGACAGAGACTTGGGGATCTTGCAGCTAAGACCATGGTCATTGACATAAAGAATCCGGTTAAAAATTCTGATTTTCCTTCTCAAATCTGATTCGACGAATAGTAACTGAAATATGAGCATAAAACCAGGCGCAATACTGAATCATCGGTATGAAGTGGTAAGAAACCTTGGCGAAGGCGCCACTTCTACGGTTTATCTTGTACGGGATAAACGGGAAAAAGGTGAGATGTGGGCATTAAAGCAGCTTACTCATTCGCCTGAAGAGGATGAGAGGGAATCACTCCTCAGGGAAGTGGGTTTTTTATCTACTCTGGAGCATGAAAATCTTGTGAGGCTGGTAGATTATTTTGTTCAGTACGGATGGGATTTTCTTGTTATGGAAAGGGTTATGGGTCCGACACTTCAGGAAATTATAGATGAAAGCCGGCATCCTTTATACGAAAGCGATGTGGTGGAATACGCCCTTCAGGTGTGCAGAGTTCTTTCCTATCTTCACAGGCAGGATCCGCCGGTGATTTATCGTGATTTGAAGCCCGGGAATATTATGATAACCGTTCAGGGACATTTAAAGCTGATCGATCTGGGCATTGCAAGGCATTTTAACCCGATGAAGCCTAAGGATACGACTCCTCTGGGCACTCCCGGATATTGTCCACCGGAGCAGTATGGATTTGGGCAGACGACTCAGAGATCTGACATATATTCCCTCGGCGCCACACTTTATCATGCTCTCACATTGCAGGATCCGGCGGATTTCAAGTTTGATTTTCCTCCAATCACACAGTTTAACGGTAATTTATCTGAGCCGACGATTGAGATAATTCATAAATGCCTTATGAAATCACCGGAAGACAGGTTTGAAAATACTGATATTTTGTATGATAATCTTATGGAGTTAAAAAATCTGCTGGCGCACCAGAGCAATAACACAGGATTCCGTATGAAAATGAAAATAAAAAATTACCATAAAAAGATACGGAGAATAGTAACGAAATTCCTGACGGGGAAAGAAATTGATTGAATATTTATCAAATTTATTCATCACAGGAAGCAGGGAGAAGGCAAATAACGAAGTATCTTTATGAGTGGAAAATTTACTATATGGTCTAATATAAATCTGGCAAAAAAATCTGTAATATTCCTCAGTGTTACATTTCAGGAAGCACAATACTGAGAAGGCGGCAAGGTGTGTTTTTGATGGACTGTGGAATTTTGTCAGAGGTTTTTAAGTATGAAAATATCAGTTATGCAGGAAAAAAGAATGACTAATTCCGGAAAGCACAGAATTCTTCATATAGATGATGATAAGAATTTTCTGATAATGTTCGGTCTGACTTTTAATAAGTTTTTCGATATAGTGTCTGCGGATGTTCCTGTTCAGGCATTTGAAATTATGAAAACCATCAGGTTTGATGCTGTTATCACTGATTTTGAAATGCCCCAGATGGACGGTCTTATGGTTCTTAAATCGGTTCAGGAAAGATATCCTGATATGCCGGTTATTTTTTATACCGCACAGGGAAACGAACAGATTGCAAGAGAAGCATTTCTTTCGGGCGTAGCTGATTATCTGGTTAAGGAAGTCCGGGGGTTTGCCCACAGGGACAAACTGGTGCATACCATAAACCAGGCAATCGACAAGGCAAAGATTAACGAAGCCCTTCGTGAAAAGCAGAGGCTTCTTGAAGAGCAGTTCAGATTTTCGAGTGCATTAAATGAAATTTCCGAGATTATCATAAACGAAGATAATGTTCAGCTTATCCTTGAGAAAACCGCTGAAATTCTCGGAAGAACCCTTAAACTGGATCGTTCTTTGATTTACAGCATCGATTTTAAAAAGCATATTGCCGACGCCCTTTCCGAATGGCTCAACCCTGATGTGCCCGGAATTACCCCTACCAAAGCAACATACAATCTGGATATATTTATCAACAGTGGAGAGTATTGCTTTAAAGAACGCAAGCAGATAGAAAGCCATATAGATGATAAGAACCAGCTTCTGGTGGATGACGGTTCAGCGGAAATACTTCACAACAGGATGAATATCAAATCCCTGCTATGGCATCCTTTCCTTTTTCTGGAAAATGGCTTTTACGCATTGATTTTCAACCAGATCACCCACCGCAGAGTATGGAGCGAAGCGGAGCATAAATTTATCGAATCTGCATCAAATCAGGTAAGCATCGCCTTACAGAAGCTTGAGTTTCTGAAAAATCTGAAACAGGCAGAAGCCCGGCTTGAACATATAAACAAAGTTGTTGTTGCTGTAAGAAGCATAACCCAGCTTATCTCCCGTGAAGATCAGGAAAAGGGCCTGCTGAAAAAGATATGCGAAACCATCGTAAGTTTTGATATTTACGAGCAGGCAATAGTGGCGACATTTGAAAGTGACAGAAGACCTATTTCGTTTTATCAGGCAGGTTTTGGAGATAAAGGTAACAAAGCCTCAGATATGCTTTTAAGCCCGCCGAGATCATCATGCCTGAATAATGCACTTACAAATTGCGACAAGACTGCAATCCACGAGTCAGGAATTGATTGCAGCAATTGTCCGTTTTCGATGTTCTTCAAGGAAAACAGTTATGTAATATCAAGGGGTTTCAGATACGGCGACGGCAGAATGGGCTATCTGGGGATTCAGACAAAACAGGGCGTACAGGTTGAAGATGAAGAGATTTCAATGTTCAACGAAATCTGTGATGATATTGCCTATGCCCTTGATAAGTTTGAAATCAAACAAAAGCATCAGGAAACAGAGCGCCAGAACAAAGAGAAAGAAGAACTATACAGAATTATCATAGAAAATTCGAATGACAGCATTGCTATACTTATCGGAGAACAATATGTTTTTGCCAATGAAGCAATGCAGGCGCTTCTCGGATATACGCTGGAAGAAATAAGAAAGATGCCCATGGACAAGCCGATGGCGGACACCCCTGAGGGAAAGGATAAAATCAGCGGTTATTATAAAAGCAGACTCAACGGAGAGAAAGTGCCGTCAAGATACAAGGGGCAACTGGCTTCAAAAGACGGCAGGGTCATAGAAGTATATATTTCCGCTAACAGTGTAACTCTCGACGGCAAAAAAGGTTCGATTATCATTGTTCAGCCTGTTACGGAGGAAAATTGAAAAAGCTTCTGAAGGCTGCCTTTATTAATCCCAAGGGAGCGGAGAGAAACAGCGGCAGTTCGATATTACCGGATATTCTGCCGGAACTGGGCGAGAGTATTATTTTTATCGGAGACGATACGGAATTTGTCCCCCATCTCGGACTTCTGACCATAGCTGCACTGTTGCCGGAATATACGGAAGCGGTTTATATTGATGAAGAGTTTATTCAACCTGAAGAGATGGACAAATATCTTTCTGAAGAGAACTTCGATCTGGTCTGTTTAAGCGCATACAACCCACAGGCATTCAGAGCTTATGAAATTGCAGGGATTTATAAAAAGCGGGGCATAACGGTTATAATGGGCGGGCTTCACGCCAGCAGCCTTCCTGAAGAAGCGGCGCAGTATGTGGATTCTGTGTTTGTGGGAGAAGCGGAAGAGACTTTTCCGGTTTTTGTAAGGGATTTTGAAAACGGGGATATAAAAAAGTTCTATAAGAGTCTGAATCCACCGGATATGGAGAATTCTCCTGCACCGAGATTCGATATTGTCAGGAATTTTCATATTTACAATAAAATCCCGCTTATTGCCACCAGAGGCTGCCCTCATTCATGTGATTTCTGTGTTTTCCCCACAGTTTATCATTCTTCATTCAGACATAAAAAGACTGAACAGGTTATAAGGGAAATAGAAATGGTCAGGAAACTGCACCCGGACCCGTTCATATCATTTTCTGACGAGAACATGCTGGCTGACAGAACTTTTGCAAAAGAACTGGCAGGAGCAATGAAAAATCTGGATATTGCCTGGGAGTGCTATTGTGATATTGGTATAGCACAGGACGACGAACTTCTGGATTTACTGGAGCAGTCGGGATGCCAGTTGGTGCAGATTGGTCTGGAGACAATAGATCCGGCAAATCTGGAGAATGTGGACCCATGGAAATTCAGACAGGTTTCAGGTTATCCACAAGCTATAAGAAAAATCCAGAAAGCGGGAGTTCCGGTTATGGCGATGTTTATTGCCGGTTTTGATGGAGATGACGCCGGAATTTTCAGCAGACTGAAAAGATTTATTATGGAAAACCGGATCAGGGAAATAGATTTTGCAATTATGACGCCTATGCCTGGTACACCCCTTTTCGGAAGACTAAAGGAAGAGGGTAGAATTCTTACAGAGGACTGGAATAAATATACATGGACACATGTGAACTTCCAGCCCCTGCGTATGAAAGCTGAGGAACTGCAGGCAGGACCCCTGAAACTGTTCAGGGATTTTAACGATATGGCTTCGAAAATGGCAAAAAGAAAAGCGGAGTTTACTCCTTCCCTGCCCTATCATGTTTCTCATGGAGAAAATAACGAAAAATAATACTGATAAAGGAAAAACTCTTTTTCATATTGATATAAAATGGACAACGAATACTTTAATTTTGAATACTGGCTTGCCATACTGAACAAACGAAGAAAGGTTCTGCTGCTTATTGTTGCAATATCACTGATTACAGGGGCTGCAATTACCGTATTTTCCCCGCCTCTTTATACCGCAGTGAGCACAATCTACTTTCCGGCGCCATCACAGCCTATGCTTTCGGGCAATTTATCCCAGGGGCTGGATGCTGACGGTCTGGATGCAGGATCTTCACTGTTCGGCAGTATGGGGCAAACTTCCATGCAGCAGTATGCCATTACAATTCTACAGAGCAGATCTCTGAGCGATATGGTTCTGGATAAATTCGGGGAGAAACTTTTTACACCGGAAAGATTTAAACGGAACAAAAGAGTCCAGCTTTATGAAATGATGAAGCAGCCCATAAAAATCACCATGGGCGCGGATATGGTCATCAAAATTTCCGTGGACAGCTCCGATCCTGCCTTGTCATCAGATATTGCAAATTTTTATGTTACCCAGTTTAAAATCTTTTCAAGAGATGCAATCCTCACCACCGCAAAAAACAAACGCATCCATCTTGCAAAGCAGAAAGAGCTTGTAAAAAAGCGTCTTGCACAGTATGAAGACGAAGTAAGCAGGTTTGAAACATCGAAAAAGGTAGTGGATATTGATCAGGAAACCAAAGTGGCTATCGACAGCTATGGCCAGCTTCTTCTTCTGTCCGCCAATCTTAATTCCCAGAAGGAAAGGGCAGTCAGCAAGCTCACAACTCTCAGGGAAAAACTGAAACAACAGGCCGCTAATATGGCAAGCACCGGAAATTTCTCATCTATCGATGATATCCCGAATATGAAAGATATGCTCAACACTCTTACAAACAAGGAAATTGCGCTGCTTGAAGCAAAACAGACATACACCGACAAGCACCCGAAAGTCATCGATCTGCAGAAAGATGTGGATACAACAAGAGCGCTTATTAGAAAACAGGTGGAAAACTACCTGTCAGGGGTTGAATCGAATCTTGTTCCAAGGCTTATCGAAGCTGAGACTGATACTTTATCATTACAGGCGCAGTGCGATGCTCTCGGTTCGATGATTAAATCAAGAGAAAAGGCAATGGAAAAGCTGCCCGGCACAAAGCTCAAACTTACAAGGCTTCAGAGAAAAGTTAAAAGCGAGGAGCTTATACTTTCACTCATTGAGCAGGAGCTTCAGAAAGCAAAAGTGGAAGAAGCCAGGGATGATGCGGAAGTGCAGATTATGGACGCAGCAGTTGCACCGGACTACAAATCAAAACCGGATGTGGTTTACAACATAGTTCTTTCACTTATTCTGGGAATTCTGTTTGGAATCATGATCTGTTTTTATGTAGAATATACTGACCGGATGATCGTAAAACAGTCGAAAGCATAAGTGGCTGCTTTGAAAGAGAAATATCAAAACATAAGAAAAACCGAAACAGGAAGGGATTCTTTTTTTCATTTCATTGAGATGAAATCATTCATGACGGTTTTCTATGTTATTCTTACGATTCTGGTCGTTTCAGCGGGAATTAATGTTTCGGGATGTACAAACAAAGGTTTTTCACCAAATGCAAATTCTCCGGGCGGCAAATCCCCACAATCTGCACAGAACAGCGCTCCTGAATCAGGGAATGGCAGAATTTCACAGAACAACAGCAGTGATAAGAATATTCCGGAAATTGACGCATCATCAATAAAACCGGGAAATACCCCTCCAGTTTTCAGAAATAAAAAAGACGGTTCCGTTCTTATCCTCATACCTGCCGGAGAATTTGTTATGGGAGCCGGCGATGACGACAAAGAAGCTAAACAGAATGAAAAACCCGCGCACAAAGTGAAACTCGATGCTTATTATATAAACAAATACGAAGTAACATACAGGCAGTTTAAAAATTTTCTGAAGAAAAGCGGTTATAAACCGGTGGGAAACTGGAACAGGTTTGATTCACCGGAATTTCTTGACCATCCGGTTATGAATGTTACATTTCTGGACGCCGATGCATACTGCCGCTGGGCAGGATTAAATCTACCCTCGGAAGCGCAGTGGGAGATGGCGGCAAGGGGAACGGACGGAAGAAAGTATCCCTGGGGTAACAACTGGGATCCCAATAAATGTAATAACCCGGAAACGAATGATCCGGAGATTCTGAAGAAGATGAATAATATACAGGATAAAAGGGGAAGCCTGCCTCCGGGATCGATAGCTTCTGACATTTCACCTTACGGCATAATGGATATGGCGGGAAATATCAATGAATGGTGCGGGGACTGGTATATATCTTCTTATTATAAAAAAGCGCCCTATTATAATCCCGAAGGACCAGATAAAAGCGCTGAGAGATCCATAAAAGGCGGGGCATGGAGTCTGCCTCCCGCCCGCTGCAGAGCTTCTGCAAGATGGAGCGGTTCCGTGGAAAGTGATCTGGATGATTATGGCTTCCGCTGCGGACTGAAGATAAAATCCCGTAAATAAGTATTATGCGCCGCAGCCACCGCAACCGCCTCCTCCGCAGGACGAGCTGCTGCATGACGAACTGCTGCAGGATGAGCTTGAACAACTGCTTCCTCCGCCTCCACCCCAGTCTGATGAACCGCCATAGCTCATCATAGGGGGCATGGCGTGGTTGAAAAGTTCGTAGCCGGCATATCCTGAAAGGATTCCCACCCCAAAGAGCGCTATGGGGAATACGGGATCAAAACCGGCAGCAGCAGGAGCACCTGCATCAAGGTGGCTTTTAGTCCATTCAAACTGTTTTTCGAGGCTTTCGAGATATTTTCTCCCCAGACTTGTGATATTTGTTGTGTTTGACATAGAGCCAAACAGAATCAGAACGAATACCACGAAAAGAAAAACAAGATATGTAACAGGTCTGTTGTTGATAATTCCCAGATATGCCTTTATTCCGGCAAAGGCAGAGAAAATAAGTATAAGACCGAACTGAATTCCTCTGACTTTATCCTGAAATGCTTTTGACTGCAGGAGATTCAGATTCTGAAGTTTTCTTCCGATTTCTGCAAGAATAGCTTTGACCTGGGTTCTGAGTCCGGAGTTCAGAAAAAGAGATGATGCGGACTGAGGAGCACTCAGGGCATCATAGACAGCTCTTTCAACAGGGTGCAGATTTTTTACAGAAGCACCTGTTCTCGAAATAGTATCCTGAGAAGCATTTGAAGCTGAAGGCGCAACCTGCACGATCTTTTTCTGCCAGAGACTAAAAAGCGCTGTTTCTATAACGGTTCTTTCACTCATCCCCTGAGAACGGAGATATGAAACCTCGTAGGGGTCAAGGGCATCAGGACGGGGAAGCTGAAGATTCCCGGTTCCGTCCATTCTTTTGATGATGTAGCTCAGTGCTGTAAAAACCACACCCAGCACAATCAGATACAGAAGATAAACAGGACCTGGCACCTGCCGGATCGGTTCAAATATACTTTCCATTTTTACCTCCCGAAAAATCCCCAATGATAAATAGATACAACTTTCTATTCCAAATCCCTGCAAATGAAACGGTTTTACCCAACACCGCCGCAATATCCGAAGTATTCATCAATAACAGATTTCATCCCGGCAAGAGTTTCTTCGTTGTTGACATGTTCCCTGAACCGTGCGGATCCCCGTAAGCCTCTGGTGTACCAGGCGGCAAATTTTCTCATTTTCTGAACGCCGCTGTATTCCCCGTAACGGGCCACATTTTCTTCGAGCTGGTGCAGGATGAGTTCCTTTACTTCCGCAGCTCTGTTATAAACTTCGTTTTCAGGATTTTCCACAGATTGGGAATTGGCGGTTTTTTCCGAATATTTAAGCAGGTCCCTGAAAAACCAGGGATTGAAATAGGATTCCCTGCCAATCATTATGCCGTCACAGCCTGTGGAATCCAGTAAGCTGACGGCGGATTCGGGAGTTTTCACATCTCCGTTTCCGATAAAAGGCAGATCTGTTGACTGACGGACCTCTTTAATGAAATCCCAGTCTGCAGTTCCCGAATACGCCTGGGATGATGTTCTCCCGTGGAGGGCAATTGCCGCAATTCCGCATTCCTTTGCCATCCGGCAGACTTCGAAGGCGCTGACTTCCTGTTTTGTCCATCCGATACGGATTTTTATTGTTACAGGAATGGTTACAGCTTTCACAACCGATTCCATTACAGAGGCAAGGAGAGGCAGATTTCTGCAGAGTATTGCGCCGGAGCCTGATTTGGCAACCTTTGGCACAGAACAGCCGAGATTTATATCGATAATGGAAACTCCCCTGCTCTCGGCGACTTTTGCGGCATCTGCCATAAGTACCGGATCCGCACCAAAAATCTGAAGAGCAAGAGGCAGTTCTTCAGGATGAAACTCAAGCATTTCAAATGTTTTTTTGCTGTCATAATGGAGAGCCATGCAGCTTACCATTTCGGAATATACCAGACCTGCACCCATTTTTCTTATTATTCTGCGGAAAATCGTATCGGTGATACCTGCCATTGGCGCCAGAATAAAGGGATTTTCTATGTTTATGTTTCCTATTTTAAAACTGCGGAATTCGATGGGAATTACTCCTTCCAGATCTTATCTTTTGGGTAGCCGGGTTTGCAGAGGATTGTATCGATAACAATGGCTCCCCTGTCGGAAAACCCATAGATTCTGAAGATAAGCTGTTCGCGGTCATTGATTTTATAATTTACCACAAAGCAGTCTTCAGATTGATATGCATAATCATCACGGCCCTTGCCGTAGAGCTTTTCTATGGATTTACCGGAAGCTCCCGGATATACTCCCTTTAATGTTGAGAATGTTTTAGTTTTGCCTTTGGATGTAATATCTGCTGAAGCCTGGATAAGCACTATTTTGTTGATGTCAACAATGATTTTGAGGGAATTGTCTTTAATTTCCCATAAATATGCAGTACGGTTTTTATCCAGATTTTTTACTTCCGCAGGCTTGCCGTATTTTGCCTTTATTGCCTTAATACCACTGTTTAGAGAGATTCCACCTATGGATTCGGCATAGGATCCTGCCGAACAGGCAAACACCATCATGGCCAGCATGAAATTTGTAAAAGAAAACAATCTTTTCACAGGTAACCTCCGTTTATATATTTCTATCCTGATATAATTCCCTGATGATTAATTTAGTTCCATTTAAATTTCTCCCTGCCGGGATTATTGAATTTCAGGTTGATATACAGTGGAAGGGACACTACCTGACATAGGCTGAATAGTATCATGTCCTCCGGGCGATAGTCATTTTGATAATAATTTGAATGAGAAAAAAGAATTATATTCTTATTTCTTATCCTTCTCTCTTACTTTTATCGCATTTTCCAGGATTTTAAGGGTTTCTTCGGCATCCTTCTTCAAATCCGTATCTTTAGTGTTTTTTATCATAAGTTTGAGCTGAGATGCTGCTTGTGTAAATTCCTTTTCTTTTATTACGCGGAGGACTGAATACAGCACCTGAGTGTCCCTGTCCTTTAAAGCTTCTTCGTATTCAGGAATGAATTCGCTGCTTTTTTCGGCATAAATAGTAAGTGCCGTTGCTCTTACATTAGAATCCGGGTCCTTTATTAATCTCCGGATTTTTATGTTTATTTCAGGTGTTGTTTTTTTAAAATAAAAACTCCCCAAAATTCTTAATTTTATAAATGTATTATTAGAATCAAGCATGTCGTTGATAGTTTTTTTAACTACCGGATCAGGATAATCATAACATTTTGCTACAATAATAAACTTCAGTTCCTGATCAAGGTTTTTATTATTAAGTTTTGATACCAGATATTTTTGAAATTCAGGCGTCCCCGGAACTATTGCCGCAATTCTGCATTTTGTATCAATATTTTCAGACTGTTCAAATATTCTGATAATTTCCTGTGGCGGAATCTGTTTTCCTGATTCCGTAAGTTTCTCAAATAATGACAAAGCTATATTGGCTTTTTTCGGATCTTTGCTGTCAAGATTCTTTATTACCAATTGGAATGACTTATTGCTATTGCTCTCCAGAATGTTAGCTGCAACATCCTGTATTTTACTGTCAACTTCATAATTTCCAGTATCTTTTGTCAGAGCGAAAAAAGCCAAATCCGTCTGGTAAATCAGTAAAAAACTAACCAGAATAAGTAGAAAAGTCCCGCCTGCCAGTATGTTGTATTTATTCATAATTGCACCGTTTATAACATCTGATTTTTAACAAATACTACATCCTTTCATTTGCAAACACTGTTTAAAGGATGAAGCAATCCAGTCGTTCCGGCAAATATTTAGTTGATTGGTATTAAATTATTAACCGTTCTTCGGCAATTCAATACAGAATGTAGCCCCCAGCTTTCTTCCCGGGCTTTCCGCCCAGATTCTTCCTTTGTGGGCTTCTATGATTTTTCTGACTATTGCCAGCCCGAATCCTGTCCCTTTACTGCTTCCTTTAGTATAACCCGGCTGAAAAACTTTTTCCAGATTGTCAGGGGCTATTCCCATACCATTATCGGAAAATCTGATTATCACCATATTATCTTTCAGTTCTGATGAGATTCTGATAATAACATTATCGTTCTCAGGGTTTCTGTAGTTAATTGAATTTGCGTATAGATTGGTAAACACCTGCCTTATCTTTTCAGGATCCCCTGAAATATCATGCATTTGTGTCTCAAAAATTATCTCAGGCTTTTCTTCCGATTTGTATGTTGATGCTATAAACGCAATTATGTCCTCAGGCTTTATCTGTCTGAATTCGGAAAGGGTTTGTCCGGTTCTTGCCAGTTGAAGTTCTGCGTCCACAAACTGAAGAAGCCTGTCTGAATTCTCAGCTATCTTTTTAAGAAAGTGATTCTCCTGCCCGAGTTCCTCATTGAGAAGGTTTATGTAACCTTTGATAATCTTAACGGGATTTTTAAGCTCGTGGGTTACTCTGTATGCAAACTCCTTCAGCTCCTTATTTATATCAAGAAGTCTGTTTTCTGCATTTTTTCTTTCGGTTATATCCCTTATTGTAGCTGAAAGCACTGTTTTTCCGCCCATTTCCATTTTTACAAGCTGGATGGAGCCGGGAAATACCCTGCCGTCTTTGCGGATAAAATCCCACTCGAACTTTGCGAATCCGTCTTCAAGAGCATCTTCAATACGAAACAGAGCTTCTTCCCTTGATGGTTGTCCGCTGGACTGAAACTCCGGCGAAACAGTCCAGGGATAACAGCTGCATAATTCTTCTGCGTTTTTAAAACCAAAAAGCTGAACTGCGGAAGGATTAACCGATTTAAACTGCATATCCGGAGGAGTAAGAGTGATTATCGCATCCATTGCTGATTCAAAAAGCTGCTGATAACTTTCTTCCGCAAGTTTCACAGCTTCTTCTGCGGTTTTTTGCTCGGTTATGTTTCTTGTCATCGCCAGAAATGTATGCTTATTCGGGTCTTTCGAATGTTTTTTGGCTATAGACAGAACATACCAGTTTATTTGTCCCTTTATTTCAAGGCTGTAGATTAAACCTCTTGAATAACCGGTTTTTTCAGCATCTTTCAGAGATTCCATCATTTTCGGAGCAATTTCCGGCGGCATAATTTCTTCGATTGTTTTTCCAAGAAAGAAATCAGGCTCAACATACAGCTCCTCTTCACTCAGAGAAATGGAGCTTAAAAATCTGCCTTTTTGATCAAGTTCAAACAACAGGTCCGGAATGGTATTGAGAACAGCTCTAAGCTGCTCATTGATTCTTTCCAGTTCTTCATTTTTTGTTCTCAATTCGTCTTCTGCTGCTTTCTTTTCGGTGATGTCTGTTGCAAAGTTAAGAGTTGCCGGTTTGCCTTCCCAGTTTACACAGGTTGTATTCACCTGAAGCCAGCCTGCTTTTCCGTCAGGAAGTTTGTAAGGTACTTCCCTTATTACATTTTCTATAACGCCGGTAATTATTTTCTGATGGTAATTTTTCTGAAGATTAGTTTCATTGTCCGGAATAAAATCATAAATGTTCATTCCAAGCAGACTATCCTCAGAAATACCGGTAATCTTTGCACAGTTGCGGTTCACATATTTCAGGATTTCGTCCTGAACAATATAAATTGCTTCCTGCGTATTGTCGAGGAGCAGCCTATGCATATATTCACTCTTTTTTGTCGCATTCTCTGCTGTTACCCTCTCGCTTATATCCCTTGAAAACTCAATCTTGGATAATGAGCCGTCATAATTGACAAAAGGCTTATGATACAGTTCATAAGTTCTGTTGGTGTCTTTACTGTAAAAAGACCATTTATATTCTTTTCCTTCGTTAATATCCTCAAGCTTACAGTTTTCACAGGGGCTTTTCAATCCCTGAAACACTTCATAGCATTTTTTTCCCCGGGCATTTTCAAAATACACATCCATAACCGGATTAATGTATTCAATGTCATAATCCTGATTAGTGATGATAATACCCCATGGCATAGCTTCAAGAATTTTTTCCTGAAGATACATTTTTTCCGCAATAAGTTTTTCCTGATTCTTCTTTTCTGTGATGTCTTTTAAGGTTGTCAGGATATACTTTTCATTTTCCAGATTAATTATCACTGCTGTAACGGAAATATCCTTAATGATGCCCTGCTTTGTTCTGATCTGAAATTCCCTGTCAT
>JAJTBE010000191.1 GCA_021287065.1 Bacillota bacterium | reverse complement strand
AATTGTGGATGTATCGCCGGTAACATCAAAAATTTTATCTACGATTGGAGTGTTAATTGATTTGTCTGAATTTTGCCCAACCCATCTACCGCCAATTAACAACTTTGGAAGATACAATGTTTCTTTTTCTGTGCTGAATTGGTTTATAGCTTCCCATTTAACTTTTTCTTTCGAAAAACTAATACTTCCTGTATTATAAAGAATGCAGGATGCAACATTGAGATTATAATTGATTCTTGTTTGAGTTGATTCATCGGCGACTTTAATCATGTTGTAAATGCCGCTTGTAATATGATTCAGATCCGAATCTACAAGATCATCAACTTCGTTTTGAGCTAAATTATTGTATATATCGCTCTGCCATACTACAACAAAAACCAAAGCAAGAGAAGTGGCAAGAACCCCTATCACTCCAAGAACTGCTATTTTTATAGTTAGTTTAGAATTTTTTATGAGATTAAACATGCGGCTGCATCCTCTGTTTCAGCATGGCTGTTATTCGGATGATGCTCTGATTCTGCTGTTGCTATTATGTATATTAATTGTTCCCCGATTTACCCGTTTTACCACTATTCAATGATAACAAAAAAAAGCCTTTCCGGGTTGCACAAAGTGGTTAAATTTGCTGTAATCCTTTGACAATTGATGGTATAAATGATAAAATCCGATTACAGAGCAGGGGAAACCCTTCTTTTTTTAGTTTGATTACTGAGAATCGATAAACGAATGAAATCCCTTGTTCGAAAATAATAATCAGAGTGTATTTGTACTTAGTCTAAGGCAGGCATTGTTTTGGGTAAAATTGGAATCACTACCACAATTCCGGTTGAAGTAATTCTTGCAGCCGGCGAGACCCCTGTTGATCTCAATAATATATTTATCACCGACCCTAACCCCGGTGAACTGGTCAAAAGGGCAGAAGAAAAAGGACTACCGAGAAATCTTTGCTCCTGGGTCAAAGGGATCTATTCCGTTTTACTTGACAACCCTGATATAGAAAGGGTTATTGCCGTTACCGAAGGCGATTGCGCCAATACGGTTGCCATGCTCGATTTGCTGAAATCAGCGGGAATTAAGACGATTCCATTTTCGTTCCCTTACAGCAGAACTGAAGAAGGTGTGAATTCAGCCATAGCAAGCCTCGAAAAGAGATTTGGAGTAAAAAGGCACAAGACTGAGGAAATGAAAATCAGACTTGACGAAGTCAGAAAAAAAGCTCTGATTGTTGATGAACTGACATATAAGGACAACAAAGCCACTGGTCTTGAAAACCATCTTGCATTGATATGCTGCAGTGATTTTGAAGGCGATCCGGACAAATACGAAGTTAAAATGGATAATCTGATCGCTGAAATAAAGAAAAGACCAAAAGCTAAAAAGCGGTTCAGAATAGGATACTGCGGAGTGCCTGCTATTTTCTCGGATCTTTATGAGTTTCTGGAAAAACGGGGGGCATCTGTTGTGTTCAACGAGATGCAGCGGCAGTTTGCCATGCCCTTTAAGACTTCCAGCATAGTGGAACAGTATATGAAATATACCTATCCCTATACTTACACCACCCGGATAGAAGATATCAGGGAACAGGCGAAGATTAGAAAAATGGATGGAATTATCCATTATATACAATCTTTCTGCCACCACCAGATTTACGACAGAGCACTGAGAGAATCTCTTGAACTGCCTTCCCTTACTTTGGAAGGAGATAAACCGGGTTCATTGAAAGAACAAACCTGCATAAGACTGGAGAGTTTTCTCGAGATGTTATCGCTTTAACCGGAGGACAAAGCCAGACTCCGTTGAATTACAGGAAAAATTTTTGGAGGGACATCAGATGAAGAAATCATCACCGGCGGAACTCCGCAAACTGCGGGTACGCGCCAGGGAACTGGAAGCTCAGGAGCAGAGCGGACAGGACGAAAAGTTTGAAAAGAAACTGGGAGTTTATGAAACTCCCGAAAGAAAAAAGCTCAAAGTGTGGGTAACATGGTTCCTCGCATTTGCATTTGTTATCACTTCAGCCGGTTTCATTATGGGCTCAAGAGCGACAAAGGCGAACAATGAACGTCAGGAACAGCAGCAGAAGGATAAAGGCAGACCGGATACTCAGGAGGAAAAGAACCAGAAAGAACTTCAGGCAAACCTCGAATACTTCACCAAACAGGTCGCTGACGATCCTAAGAACACACAGAGCCTCTGCAACCTTGCAGCCACTTATTTCGAACTTGGTAACAACACCAGCGCCATCGAGAACTACAAAAAAGCTCTCGAAATTGACCCCAAAGATTCTTATGCAATGCAACATCTTGCTGATGTCTATGTAAAAGACAAAAAGTATAAAGAAGCAAAAGAACTGATGGAAAAAGCAGTTGCAGTATGTGACAAAGCTGACCAGCATGCATATTATGCAAAAATGGCTCTTCTCGATTTTCATGATAAAAACAATGATGGTGCAATCGACAACATGAAAAAAGCTGTTGCACTGGAAGCAAAACCTGAATATTATGCAAATCTTGCCGAGTTTTATGAGGCAAAAGGCAACAACGAAGAAGCTATTAAAGCTATCGAAAGCGGTGTGGAAATCGCAAAGGCTATGGGCGACGAGAGAAGTCTGGCTATCATGGATCTCCTCAAAGAGAAAATGAAAAAAGCCATCATTGAGCCTAACACTGATAAGTCAAAAGCTCCCGCTCCGGGAACAAACCAGCCTAAGCCCGCAGCACCCGGCAATGTGAAAACCGAAAACCCCGGCCAGCCCCAGGCTCCCCAGGGACAGGCTCCGGTTCAGCCCGGACAGCCTCAGGCAAATCAGCCCGGCGCAAACCCGCCTGCTGAAAATGCACCGGCTCAGCCCGCTCCCGCAGGAAATGCACCGGTAAATCCTCCGGCTGCACCCCAGGGCAACAACCAGGCACCGGCAGCACCCCCGGCAGCTCCGGCACCCGGCAATAACTAATCAAAGAATAAATCAATGGCTGATCAGATAAGAATTTGATCAGCCATTTTTTATTTTGGGGGAGTTAGTGATTTAAGTATTTTAAATAAATGTTTTATTGTATGATAACGAAGAATCGGTTAATTATCGAATATTTTTGGAGTAATGCGTTATGATTCCCTACAAATGGATAGAGTCAGATGAACAATATATAGCTGTTATTAAGCCTGAAGAGCTATTTTTGGAAAACTCTGTTTATGAAAAAAGCCGTAGTAAATTCAGGACATCCTGGAATGGAATTATAAAACAAAGCGGAGAAGAAGAGACTTATGCTTTTGGATATTTAAAACAATGGTGTTCAAAACAGCAAGCGGAACGAATGGTTTTACATATTAATGATGCCTTTATCTGGCATCAGGAAGAGGAAATAACCAATAAAGTTGATTGAAATTTATCCGCACAGGCGGGTTTTGATAAACTACATAAGGTGCATATGCGCCTTTTTTAATTTCGGAATAAGGAGGTTCTTACGTCAACCCCACCTAATCTCCACCATCCTGCCAATACAGGAATTCCTGTAGGGGAGAGCCAATGTGCTCTCCCGCCCCACAAACCACCCCGCCAACCGCCAGCAAACCTCATAACCACAGGCTTCGCCAGCGATCGCAGGAGGGCTTTCCAAGCCTGACGCGGACCCGCAGGTCCGCCCATTACGCAAACTCAAACCCCAAAACACCTCGCATATACACAAATAAAACGCCAGCGACTGCCGGATCTCAGGCATCCCCGCCTGCTCCCAATGACCATAAATTAAGGCATGGATTAGTCTGATCGAACACGGGTATTGGAGCGGTTTGCCCAGCTCCCGGAGAAAACTTTTTTAAAAAAAGTTTCCTCCGGACCTCCTTCCCAAAACTTTTGAATTGGGGAACGACCAGGACCGTGGGGATCGGGGAACCGTCAGAGGGAACCACGCTTTTTCAAAAAAGCGAGGTTACCCTCCGAACCTCCCTCCTTGAAAAATAGGAGTATGGGGCTTGGGGATTGGAGTGGTTTTTGCTAATTCAGTGACATTGGGATCAGGAGGCTCTCAGAGTAAACCACAATTATAAAGATGGGAGGGTTTTTTGAGATTGGGATTGAATTTTGGATAAAGAATATAAAATTAATGCACCGGCAAATGTTCCCAGAGAAGCGAAAGCAGACAAGCTGCTATAAAGACAGGATTGTTTCAACCTGACAAATCAGGATTTGCAAAGGCAATTTGCACTATTATTCCGGAATTTACAAATGAACACCACTGGTCCGTCTGTAGGGAAAAACTGCGTTGCTGCAGATTTTATAAAGCTGGGAGAATAATGAAATGAAAAAGAAACTCATACCGGTATTATTTATTCTTTTGGTTCTTGCCGCCTCCCTGATGTCTATAAATACTGGAGTCTGTCAGGAAGCTGCGAGAGCGGATTCAACACTTGCGGTTCATACTCTGATAGTGGAACCTGATGATGGCAAGGCGCAGGTTCTGGAAGGAATAAATCAGGCAAAACAGAGCATCAGGTTAACTATTTATGAAATTGGAGATCCGGACATTCTTGATGCTTTAAAATCTGCAGCTCAGCGTGGCGTTGAAGTTAAAATTATTTTCAATTACCACTCCTTTTCAGAAGCACAGCGGGGCAAAATACTGGATATTATGAGATCTCTTGAATCAAAGGGAGTTAAAACCAAAGTTGCGGATCGAAGGTTCGCACATACACATCAGAAAAGTTTTGTTTTTGATGATAAAAAGGCAATTATAATGTCTTTTAACCTGCAGTCAAATTATTTTACAAATACAAGGGATTTTGGGATTATAACCCTTTCTTCCCAGGAAATTGATGAGATTACAAAGGTTTTTGAAGCAGACTGGCTTTATTCGGATATTACCCCTTCTGAGGAAGACCTTGTATGGAGTCCTGTAAATTCGAACGAAAAGCTTATAGATCTTATTCGCAGTGCAAAGAAAACCATAGAGATATATAACGAGGAAGTTGCTGATAAGGAAATTCTCGATGAGTTGATTAAAGCGGCTCAGACCGGTGTTGAAATAAGGTTCATCAGCGCTCAGCTCATAGGATACGATGGTCGGGACGGAAATATCTACGGAAGAAAAAAACTGAATGACAATGGAGTTAAAGCAAAATACGGTGATTTTCTTTATATCCATGCAAAAATGATTCTTGTTGATTATGGAACTGAAAATGCCAGAGTTTTTGTAGGTTCTGAAAATTTCTCATATACATCCCTGCAAAAAAACAGAGAATTGGGAATCATTGTTGAGGAAAACAATATTCTGGACAGGCTGCATTCAATCTTTAATACAGACTGGGACAAGTCAAAGTTTGACTGATTCGTGATATGTGGCAATTAAAAAATGGCGATTAAAAAAGCTCCTGACCTATGGCCGGAGCTTTTTTGTTTGGTATTGATTGCCGATAAGTATTTATCGGGATATTTTCTTTTACTGACCACCTGTTAGAAGTTCAGCTTGTATTCCATCATAATCTGGCTGCCGTGCCAGTCGGAGTTTTTCACTACGGTATTTTCGAAATTGTAATACCTGTATGTGAGTCCGGCTGAGGTGTCTTTATTTATTTTGTAAACTCCGCTGAGTGACGGAATCTGCTGTCTGAATCCGGTGTTGGCTGTTCCGTTGTGGCCTGAATAGTTGATATTGTTGTAATTGAACAGAATATCAAAATTGCGGCTCATATTGTATGAAAGGTTAAGCCATACCAGGTCTTCCTTCAGATCAATGTCATCCACAGCGGGGGCTGATCTTCTCTGGGCAAAATTGCTGTAGCCGATTTTGCCTTTGAGTTTGCCAAAGTCGTGGCGGAGCCAGATTCCTGTCTCCTGAATTTTGCCTTTCTGTGAACCGCCGCCCTGCAGGCAGGGGAAGAGAGGCTCAATATTGCCCACTTTGGTAAAGTTGTCGTAAGTTGAAGCTTTATACTGCTCGAGGTATGAATAGTTGATACCGGCAGTAGTCTGCTTTGAAAAATCGTATTCCGCATTGAATCTGGCGCCCTGTCTGTTTGAAGGGTATCTCAGATAATCGTGGAGCTGGTAGTAGTTGTAATAATAGGTTGAATAGGGGAGAAACACCATAATACCTGCTCCCTGTGCGGGATACTGAAGCACAAATGGATCATAATTGTTTGAAACAGACAGATATTCGAGCTGGCCTCTGACTCTGTCGTAACTGGCTTTGACGCCGAGGTTGACGAGGGAGCCGCAGGCTGTGTCGGTGTATATCTGATTGGTTGTATCGGGATCATAGCTGGATGATGCAAATTTGACATAGCCCATCCAGTTTTTGTTGAAGTTATAGTCCACATTGAGTCCCAGAATGTTCATATCCTGAGGGCCAAGATTGGGGGATGAGGTAGAACCGTATCTGGTTTTCCAGTACATAACCGGGTTTCCGGGGGAAAGGGGATAATTGGGAAGAATTACGCCGCCGGCTCCCTGATTTTTACCGTCGCCGAAATCACTGTTGTTTGCATTGAGATAATGAACTTTGACTTCGCCGTTTTTGAATTTCCAGGATACTGAACCTGCAAGTGTCTGTGTCTGGTAGAATGCAGCCTGAGGGAGTCTTGAATAGAGCACTTCGTATGAGCCGCTGCTGTTTGTGCCCATTTTGCCTTTTACATCAACGCCGTAGAGGGGAAGAACCGAGGGGGAGTTGATATTGGGGTTTCTGGCTCCCAGAAGGACTGATGATTCAACTTTTTCAGGATGGAATGAACCCACAATCAAAGTTAAATCGAGGGGGCTGTATCTGTACCAGAATCTATCCAGCACCACTCTTGTCCAGGGGCTGTTGTTAAGGGGCTGAAGTCCGCCGTTGGCTGAGCCTTGTGATGTGAAGGGGTTGCACAGATAAGGTGCGCTAACACCCCAATACATGTCGATCCAGGTGTCTCCTGTGGAATTAAATCCGATAACATCGATTCCGAATGAAGTATCCTTATTTGCCTTCACTACGGTTCCGAGTTTTGCAAGAGCTGTGAATCCCATGCCTTTCTGGAGTATGCGTCCGTTTGTCCAGTCAACTACGGGGACATTTCTTGTTCCCACATCTCGGAGTGAACCCTGAAGATCGTTGCCTACAACGATGGTCTGGAAATAACCGTAGAAGCGGATTCTTTCCAGTTCTGCTGTTCTTGTATCAAGTGCTGTTACATTATCTTCGAGGCTTTTTACTCTTACGCCTATGGCGTCCAGTTCGTCCTTGTACTGATTAGCCAGAGCTCTGAGGGCTTCGAGATCCGATTTTGTGGCGAATTTCGAATGCTCCGCTTCCATACGGGCGAGTGCTCTCTGGATCATCATTGCCATTTCCCAGCGGGTGTTTCCCCTGTCGCCTTTGAAGGTTCCGTCAGGATAGCCTTCGATAATTCCCCTGGCAGCCAGATTTGCCACGGCATCCTTAGCCCAGTGGCTTTCCGGTACATCGGGGAAAAGGGGAGCAGCCCATATTCTGCCGGAAAAAGCAAAAAACAGGGAAAGCAGTAGAAGTGCAGTTGCGATATGCCTTCTCATTTTACCCTCCTTTGTCTTAAAATTTCGTTGTTTAAATACAAAACGGCATGCGGTGCATTTTTCCTGTTTTTGAGGCAGGTGCACAGCAGCAGTAATGTTGCGGGAATTCTTCCGGAAATCTATTTTCCCGCACTTAAATTTTTCTATCCTATGCAATAATTTCCTTTAAAAAGATTCATGATTTAATAGCCTGAAATACAGGCAAAATAAAGGAAATCTTTAACCGGTGAAGAATTCTCTGTGCTTAAATAACCGTAGTTTTTATCATGCATACAAGGGGGCGTTTATTATTATCAACAAAATCGCAAATATGGACAGACGCATTGTATTTCTTCTGATTGCAATAGCAGTAATTATTCCCCTTGTGAAGCCTTTCGGTTTGCACATATCCACATCAAAACCGGTGGAAAACATTTATAATTATGTGGAAAAACTCCCTAAAGGAAGTGTCATCTGGGTAGGAATCGACTATTACAACTCAACCACAACCGAATGCAATCCTATTGCGATGTCGTTCCTGCGCCACGCTTTCAGCAAGGGGCACAAAGTATTTGTTACTTCGAGCATCCCCGACGGCAATGTTATTTCCCTCAATATTGTCAATAAAATTGCCAAAGAATATGATAAGGAATACGGTAAGGACTATGTAATTCTCGGATATAAGCCTGGTGCAATGGTTCTTATTAAGCAGGTTTGCGACAATATCCGTTCACTTTATCCCACTGATATTTACGGAACAAACATTGATGAACTGCCTATGATGGCAAAGGTCAATGATTCCAAAAACATAAATATGGTTTTCACATCCACTGACAACGCCACATTTGACGAATATGTAAAAGTGGCAAGCACTCAGTATCATATTCCCGTGGCAGGCGGCTCCACCGGAGTCAGCGTGCCTATGCTCTATACATTCCTCAACTCAGGACAGATTATGGGCCTTGTAGGCGGTCTTAAAGGTGCTGCCGAGTATGAGACCCTCATCAGTCATCCCGACACCGCTACAGCGGGTATGGACGCTCAGTCGTGCGTTCACCTGACTATTGTAATTCTGATTCTGTTCTCAAATTTTGCTTATTTTGTGAATAAGTTCAGCGGACCTGAAAAGGAAAACGGTCAGGAATAATCCTCTGCGGCGTATTCGGTTTGATTACTACCGGATTTTATGTGCGAGAGCGTTCAATCTGTTTGATACTTCTGTTTTGTCATCCCCTTCAGGCGCCTGTTTCAGGAATACTTTGTAATCAGCTATTGCTTCTTTATTCATACCGAGCCTCTCGTATATTGAGCCTCTGTCTCCATAGAAAGCTGCGGTTTTAGGTTTGAAACCTTTTAATAGTTGTTTCGCTTTGTTCTTTTCTCCAAGAAGCAGATAACATTCAGCTTCGGAAAGTGCAAGTTCAGGCTGCTGCCAGTGTTCGAGGTCCTCTTTGGGGCTTGAGTCCCACTGTTTTGCATTTTCCCTTGCTTTTGCGTTATCACCCTTATCCATATAGATAAGTGCCTTGTATAGGTAGGCTATGGATTTACTGTTATCTCTGGTTGAGATAACCGAATCCAGATCAGACAGTGCTTTATCGTATTCATGAAGATCCCAGTAAACAATTGCTCTGCCAAGGTGGGGGTTTTCCCTGTGCAGGTATTGATCGTAAATGTTGGCCGGTTTATAGTTTTCGTCCATTTTAATCGCTTTGTCGTAAGCTTCTATGGATGCCTGTTTGTTCCCAAGCGCCCATTCGATTTCTGCAAGAGCAAGCTGGCAGGTTATTAAGCCTGGTTGTCTGGTTAATGCAAATTCGGCATCTGCTTTGGCTTTTTCGAGATTCCGGAGTTTAATATGTGTAAAAGCCCGGTAGAGTCTGTATTGCCAGTTTTCGGGATCTGAAGCAACTGCTTTGTCATAATAGGGTAAAGCTTTATTGTAGTCGTTTCTGTTGGCATTGATGAAGCCTGCGGCAAATAAAGTTACCGGATTTTCCTTCTCTTTTTCAGGGAGAGAATCAAGAATATTCAGAGCTTTATCATAATCTTTCCTTATCATATACACATAGGACATATCAATGTGGTTTTCCCTGTTATCCGGCTGCTTCTCATCCGACATTGTGTAGTATCTGAGGGCTTCGTCGGGTTTACCTGAAGCAATGAGGGCTTTTCCCATTGCATTTAATACTTTCCCCGAATCAGGGTTCAGTTTCAGAGACTCCTGAAAGCATCTCAAAGCTTCCCCTGAATTTCCGTTTTCAAGATGTTTATAACCTTCGAGTGCAATATCCCAGGCTTTATCCTCTGTGGTTTTTGGAGCAGCAGCAGGAGAATGCCGGTCCGGTGGCTGGGTTGTATCTCGTGAAGAGTTGTTTGTTTTAGAATATATAAATATCGATATAAACAGAAGGAATATAAAAATTGAAATGTACGGCAGTTTTCCCCGAAAGTACGAAAGTTTCATTAGTGTTCCCCGCTGGTTCACAAAATATGCTGTATCTGTCTGTATTGAAATACCGTGTGGTGGTGTGGTTATGATTCTGCTCTTTTATGCACGGTAAAAGTTTGATAAAAGTAAAACTATACCTTTATTGATTATAAATAAATAATAGGCTCTTCGCTATTTCATGTGGGTAATTTGAAATTCAGTTTTCCTGCTGTCAGGAATATCATCGTTATATAATTGTTTATGTTACGGAAACCTCTGGCTCGTTTTTTGGCTATCTGAATCAGGCTGTTTACTCCTTCGAGG
>JAJTBE010000188.1 GCA_021287065.1 Bacillota bacterium | reverse complement strand
GGCATAAATTTGTTCGAACGCTCACGAGATTTATAACCATTCGCCTATCTCCCAGAGAAGACTTTTTTGGAAAAAGTTTCCTCCGGACCTCCTTCCCAAAACTTTTGAATTGGGGACCGACCGGAGGGGTTAGGACCGACTGGGATTTGGGGACCGTCAGAGGGAACCACGCTTTTTTAAAAAAGCGAGGTTGCCCTCCGAACCTCCCTCCTTGAAAAACAAGAGTATTGGGCTGGAAATTGGAGTAAATTTTACTAATTCAGTGGCATTGGGTTTTGGGGACAGTCAGAGGTAACCACGCTTTTTTAAAAAAGCGAGGTTACCCTCCGAACCTCCCTCCTTGAAAAACAAGTGTTTTGGGCTGTGGGATTTGAGTGGATTTTGACTAATTCAGTAGCATTGGGGGTAATGGCAATGCCCATGAATTAAGGCACGAATTTATCTGATCACTCACGAAACTTGCAACCATTCGCCCAGCTCCCAGAGGAAACTTTTTGAAAAAAGTTTCCTCCGGACCTCCATCCCAAAACTTTTAAATTGGGGGACCGACCAGGGGGATTTGGGACTTTCAGTTTCCGGATAATTATGGTTTTTATATTTGTACAAACCAAAACAGAACCATAGTCGGTTCAAAAAGCAAAATGAATCTATATTGATTACCGGTTCAGGTTAGGTGATGGGTTTTCTCTCGGTGAATTTCATATAGACATCTTCAAGGCTTGGTCTTTCCTTGTTGAAGCTGAGTACTTCAATGTCTTTTTGCACCATTATTTTCAATAGCTGGGCTAATTCCTCATCGCTTCCCATAAAGTCAAATCTGAGATTTTCTTCGTCCCATACAAGGTTCTGAACCTGGGGGTAAACCGAAAGGAAGTCTTTTGCCTGCTCCCTGTTTTTGAGAATTGTTACTTTACAAATGGTATATTTGATCGTTTCTTTTGCAAGGGTATCCATATCCTCTAATTTTACGATTCTGCCGTCTTCGATAATACCTATTCTGTTGCAGAAATCCTCAATATCTTCAAGAATATGAGATGAAATAATAATTGTCTTTCCTTTTTTACGGAGTCCTTTTATGATTTCCCTTAATTCGACTCTTGCTCTGGGATCCAGACCTGCGGCAGGTTCATCAAGAAGAAGAATTTTTGGATCATGAAGGAGAATTCTTGCAAGTCCCATTCTCTGTTTCATACCTCTTGACAAGCCTTCAATCTCTCTGTTGGCAAGTTCCGTAATTCCTGCAATCTCGAGGGCTTCCTTAATTACAAAGGGGTGCATTTTTTCGTCTATATAATAAGCTCTGGCATAGAATTCGAGATACTCGCTGACAAGGAGATCGTCATAAAGGCCCGGGAAATCAGGCATAAAACCGATAGTTGATCTGATCTTGCGCAGGCTCTCCATTCCTGTGTCATATTCGAGGGGGGTGCCGTCTATAACAACCTCTCCCGAATCTTTTCTGAGAATTGTGGCAAGAATTCGTAATGTAGTGGTTTTTCCCGCTCCATTGGGTCCGATTAAGCCGAAAACATCCTGAGGTTCAAGGGTGAAGCTAAGATCGTTAACTGCAAGTTTGGAATCAAAATACTTGGTAAGCCCCCGGACGCGGATTATTTCTTTTGATGATTGTTCATCGAATGGCTCATTGTATGGTTTATCAAGTGCTGCTTTTTCAGGATCTATGTATGCCATCTGTTTGCTCCTGCCTGTCATAGTATTTTTGTTTTCTGTAATTTAAACAGGTGAAGAAATTATTTGTTCAGGTATAATTACGATTTTTTAAGCATTTATCCTTTGCAGTTTTCAATTATCTTTAGCAGTGTATTAATCTCAATACTATGCTTTTCTCTGAACATTTCCCCTGACCTTTGAGGCGGCAACTCCGGCGATACAGGTAGCAGCAAATACCACAATTGATATTTTAAGCCCGGAGATAAATATATGATGGTTGCCGGGTGTAACAGTGCTTTTTCCGAGATATACTGACAGAATAAGGGTTGCTATGCCCATACTCATTACCTGTCCAACGGAGCGCATAGTTCCGAGAATAGCAGAGGCGACTCCGAAGTCTTTTTTCTCCACTGAACTCATTACAGCGTTTGTGTTTGGAGATGAGAAAAGGGCGAACCCATATCCGAGAAGCATCAGTGAGGCAATAATGTAGTTGATGTTTGTGTATTCCCCGATTTGGGTGAGCAGAAGCAGGCCGGTTGCTGAGAGCGCCATGCCTGCGGATGCTATTATTCCGGGCTGAACCCTGTCTGAAAGTCTGCCTGCAAGGGGTGAGAAGAGCGCCATCATAGCAGGCTGCCAGAAAAGTATCATTCCTGCTTCAAGGGGGCTCATGCCTTTTATATACTGGAGATAGAGACTCAGGAGAAATCCTGTGGCAAAGGTGGCAGAATAGTTGATTAGTGCGGCAAGGTTAGAAAAAGCAAAAACCCGGTTTGAAAACAGCAGGTTTGTTTTCATTATTGGGCTTTCTGTTCTGTTTTCCATGTGTGTGAAGAGAATCAGCCCTGCAATTCCCATAATAAGTGTGATTATTCCATGAAGTCCGGGAAGATGTGAGAAACCGTACATAAAGAGGATTATGGATACTGCAAATGTCCATGATCCCTGAACATCGAATTTTTCCCCGTCGGCATCAGCCCATTCTCCTTTGAGAAAAAGAAAAACGAGAATGAGGTTTAAAAGCAGGAATGGTGCAACGGCAAAAAACAGGCTTCTCCAGCCGAAGTGTTCTGTGAGAAAGCCCCCGAGAAAAGGGCCCATAGATAAGCCTATGTAGGTGCAGGCGACTGTAATGCCCAGTGCTTTGCCTCTGTCGGCGAGCGGTGTAACCGATAGCAGGATGGCGGTTCCTGTGGAGAAGATGAAAGCTCCGCCTATACCCTGAATAATCCGCATAATGATGATTAATGCCGCTGAATGTCCTATGGTGATGGCGAGTGAGGAAAGAAAGAGAATAAGTAAACCTATGGAAAAAACCTTCTTTCGTCCGCATATATCCCCGACTCTGCCGAGCGGTAAAAGAAGCGCGGCAAGGGAGAGCAGATAAGACATGGTTATCCAGCTAAGTGTGATAGTGTTAAGGTGAAATTCCCTGCCAACAGCGGGAAGGGCAATTACTACAGATGAACCGAGAAATGGGGTTACAAACGCCGCTAAAGATGAAATTATGAGAGCAACCAGAGGTTCGCTTATTGTCTTTTTATCTGATTTGTTCAAAACGGGGGTTATCTTCCTCTGCCTTTCCCTCTTTTTGCTTCAGTATTTCTCTTCAGATCGAGAAGCTTTTCTTCACTTTCTTTAAGGAACCGTGAAATTTTATCTTCAAAGGAATGATGGTATCTTTCCTCCCGGGGTTTTCTTTCTTCTCTGTATTCTCTGAATTCTCTGGGTTCAGCCGTTTCTTTCTGATCTCTGAAATCCCTTTGTTCCCTGGGTTCGCGCTGTTCCCTGACTAAGCGGGGTTCTCTTTGTTCTCCCGGCTCTTTTACTTCCTGCGCTGCCGCTGTTTGTTGAATCTTCTCTTTCTGGGCTGCCTGATTCTGTTCAACCTGTTTTAATGATAAATCATACTTGCCTTTATTATTTTTGCCCAGAACTTTTACTATTACTTTGTCTTTTTCGTTAATAAACTGGCGGATATCTTCCACATAGGCATCAGCCAGTTCTGAAATGTGAATCAGACCGGCGTTCCCATCAGGGAGCTTTACAAATGCCCCAAAGTGAGCTATCCCCGTAACAACTCCTTCGACTTCAGAACCGATTTCCAGGGACATACCCCTAATGCCTCCATTTCAAGGTTATTATTGGTCGGAATTTTTCTCCTGTTCTTCTTTTTTCTTCTCGTCAGGCTTTTTTTCCTTTTTATTTTTGTCCGAAGTTACAACATTTCTTCCCGATGTGTCTCTTGCGGGTTTCACAATAAAAGGAATTTCCCTTGGTTTAATAAGCCCAAGTTTGTTTCTTGCAATTTCCTCAACACCGTGCTCAGTATGCAGGTATTTTTCCCGGCTTTTCATTTCTTCGTTCTTTTTTTCCAGTCGTTTGATTTCACTGGTCAGAGCTTTTTCTTCTTCTGTTTTTCTCAGATACTCCGTGCGTTTTTCCATGTAGGAGCCGTAGAATTTTATTCCTACAGGGAGAAAGATGCATATGATAAGGAGGAAGAAGAGGGGACCGAGATCCCTTTCATCTCTTTTTGGTTTTTGTTTAACTTTTCCGGATAGAGTGGAAACCCCGGATCCTGTTGAACCCAGAGAACCGCTGAGGCTTCCTGAATCCGGGAATCTTCCTGAACCTCCTGATTCAGCAAGGCTGCCGGAATCTCCCGTTTTAGTCCTTTTTTCCCGGGGACCTGCGGTTTTTGGATTTGAGTTTAATTCTTCCGGGTTTTCTGATGTGGGATTGCCGGAATTGTTTTCGTGTTCGCTCACCTGAATCACCTAACCTTAGTAAAACATACGGGCTGTGTTGTAAAGTTGAATTGGAACCGGTCTTGGCGATTCCTGCACTACTTTGGCAAGATCAACGCTTTCAATGTTATTGCCTCTGAACGCCGCCATTTTGCCAAACTGCTTTTTTACTGCCATTTCAACTGCATGACTTCCGAATCTGGTGGCAAGGATTCTGTCGAAAGCTACGGGGCTTCCGCCTCTCTGGAGATGTCCCAGAACTGTTACTCTGGTTTCAAATCCAGTGGTTTTTTCAACATGTTCGCCTATGCGCATACCGATATTTCGTCTGTCGAGCCTGAGTTGTCCGGTATCATCTTTATCTTTGAGATCGGGCATGGGAATTTCCGGCATTTTTGCGCTTTCCGCCACAACAATTATGCTGAAATACTTACCCATTTCCCGTCTTTTTTTGAGATGATCCGCAAGGTCGGAAAAATATGTCTGGACTTCGGGGATTATTATCCAGTCAGCGCCTCCTGCAAGACCGCCGTAAAGGGCTATCCAGCCGGAGCGTCTTCCCATTACTTCAAGGATGATTACCCTGTGGTGTGATGAGGCTGTGGTGTGGAGTTTGTCGAGTGCATCCGCCACAACATCCACTGAGGACATAAACCCGATGCAGTATTCCGTGCATCCTATGTCGTTATCAAGGGTTGCGGGAACTCCGATTACCGGAAAACCTTTTTTATGGAGTTCGAGGAGAACCGACTGAGCTTCAACTCCGCCTAAACCTACAAGCACATCAATGCCTTGTTTCCTGAGGTTTTCTTCGATTGTGGGAATCCCTTCTTTAATCTTTTTGGGATTAATCCTTGATGTGCCGAGGATTGAGCCTCCTGTGGGAAGGATTCCGGATACATTCTCCAGACCGAGGGGGATGGGGTGGTTTTCGAGAAGGCCTTTCCATCCCTGGTTGAATCCGACGACTTTAATATCGGATTGTATTGCTGATCTTATTATTGAACGGATTGCAGCATTCAGTCCCTGACAGTCGCTGCCTCCGGTTAACAGTCCTATGACCATGAAATTGCTTTACTCCTATGATTTTTACTTCTCTTCTTCGATATATTACCAATTCCTGCATAATCTGAAGCCCGGGTGCTTTCTGATGTGGCAGTTGCCTACGGTAGTTCTCAAAGGATAGTTTTCTTTTAAATTGAATAAATATGGAATTCCACAGGAGATTTTGTTAATGATTATTGATTCGCATACCCATGTTCAGAGAACTTCAGGTTTCTGGGATTCACCTCCGGAGAGAATTATCAGCTTAATGGATGAAGCTGGCATTGATATGTCTGTGATAATGACATATTCGGATTCGCCTGCTCTGGTTGATTATATCTGCCAGTGTGTAAACCAATATCCCCGCAGGCTTATCGGCTATGCAAGGCTCGACCCTTCCGGCGGGGAGGAAGTCTGCCGGATTTTTGAAGAATCGGTGAAAAATTCATGTATAAAAGGGTTGAAGCTCCATCCTGTGGGCAATCTGGTTCATCCGTCGGCTGATTCTTCAATTAAGCTTATAAAAATTGCTGCAACACTTGGCGTGCCGACGCTTTTTCATTGCGGAGATGAAGAATTCACCCTGCCGATGCAGATAGCCTCTGCTGCGGAAAAATGTCCTGAGGCTTTAATTATTCTGGGACATATGGGGGGGTATTTCCATGTAGAGGATGCTATACTTGCTGCGGAAAAGTTCCCAAATATTATTCTTGAAACATCGGCAATGCCATATCCTGAAAAAATCAGGGAAGCTGTGGAGCGAATCGGTTCCCACAGGGTTCTTTTTGCTTCAGACGGTCCCGGGTGTCCTCCTGATCTCGAATTTAAAAAAGTGAAGCTTGCGGGTCTGGATAAAGGGGATGAAGAGAAAGTTCTGGGAATAAACATCATGAGGATTCTGGGGATGTTATGATAATATTTGGTAAAAGCAGTTTAACCGTGCTGTTAAGGATTCTGTTTTAACAAATTTTTCTCGGAAAACGGGGGGGCAATACCGATGCCCATGAATTAATGCATGAATTTGCCTGATCACTCACGAGGATTATTCCGGTTTGCCAAACTCCCGGAGGAAACTTTTTTGAAAAAAGTTTCCTCGCGCCCACCCTGCGGGCAGGCACCTGCCATCCCAAAACTTTTGAATAGGGGACCGACCGGAGATTTTGACCGACGGGGTTTTGGGGACCGTCAGAGGGAACCACGCTTTTTTGGAAAAGCGAGGTTACCCTCCGAACCTCCCTCCTTGAAAAACAGGATATTGGGATTCCTGATATGAGCTATTTTACTAATTGTCAGGCAGGTTTATCGGATTATAGTGGTTTTGCTAACTACTAATCATCTGCAACCCCATAATGGTAAGCTTCGCCAAGGATTGTAGGAGGGGTTTGCAACCCCGACGCGAACCTGCAGGGTTCGCCCCGTCAGGGCATTATGAGGCAAACCTCCTTACCCGGTGTTACGAATTAAGGAATGGATTTATCTGATCTATTACGATTATTGGATCGGTTTGCCCAGCTCCCGGAGAAAACTTTTTGAAAAAAGTTTCCTCGCGCCCACCCTGCGGGCAGGCACCCGCCATCCCAAAACTTTTGGAATTGGGGGCCGACCGGGGTTTGGGGACCGTCAGAGGGAACCACGCTTTTTTGGAAAAGCGAGGTTACCCTCCGAACCTTCCTCCTTGAAAAACAAGAGCATTGGGATTCCTGATATGAGCTTTTTTACTAATTTTCAGGCAGGTTCATCGGATTACAGTGGTTTTGCTAACTACTAATCATCTGCAACCCCATAATGGTAAGCTTCGCCAAGGATTGTAGGAGGGGTTTGCAGAGATTGTGTAAAAAGTTAAAGTGTCATTTTCTGTTTTTCGGATTTTTGATTTTTTGTCCGTTTCGGGTTTGTTAGATGCAAGATTCGTTCTGGGTTTGTTTTTGGGGAAATCTATTTTTAAAATGATTTT
>JAJTBE010000180.1 GCA_021287065.1 Bacillota bacterium | reverse complement strand
CACCCAGACAGTATCAGCAACAGCTACCGGTTATGTAGCTTATAGCTCAACCGTAACAGTAGTTGCCGACACAACCGTAACCAAAGACATCACAATGACCCCCAGCTCAACATCATCACCTTCACCTTCACCGGGATACGGTAATGTTGCCGGTAAAGTCGTCGATGCCAACGGCACAGGTCTCGCTGATGTAACAGTTTCACTTCAGAAGGGCACAGCAACAACAGATGCTAACGGCGCCTATCTGATGGAAAACCTTACACCCGGCGTCAGAACCCTTGCCTATGCAAAAACAGGTTATGACAGCAAAACTCAGGATGTTACAGTAGAAGCTGACACAACAGTTACAGCTACCGCAGTAACACTTTCAACCGGAACAGCAACAGGCACAACAACATGGGTATCAAAGAGAATCAACCTTCCCGAAGTAAACAATGCTATTGAACCCGATGTATCAAACGACGGTTCAAAAGTAGCTTTCACCAGCAATGGTAACGTAATCGTTAACTGGAACAATCCATCAACAACACCCACCCACATCTATGTGTGGACAAGAGCTACCGGCACCATCACCAGAGTCTCAAACAACAATCTCGTTTCAGGTTCAACAGCTGGCGCCAATGGCAACTCAGAGTTACCCGCCATCAGCGGAGACGGTGCTTATGTTGTTTTCGCTTCAGGTGCAACCAATATTCTTCCCAACGGTCTCGCCACAAACAACAATGGCGACATCTTCATGGTCAGACTTTCAGACCTCGCAATCGCCAGACTTTCAAACTCAGCAACCAATGCCAACAATGGCGGTAACTCTGCTTCAACCAACCCCGATATCAATGGCGACGGAACCAAAGTCGTTTTCCAGTCAGCGGCAAACAACATTGGCAACATCACCCATTCAGCCGGTTACAATCATATTTATTATGTAGTGGTAACCAATATGACCCCCGGTGTAAGAAGAATGCTTGATATTACTACAGCTTCAGCCGAAGGAACCGACGGCGGAGCAAACCCGATATCAAACTTCCCTTCAATCTCCTATGACGGAAGATACACGGCATTCCAGTCAGTGGCAAACAACATCACATCAGCAGGCGCTGGTGTCCCTGCCGGCGGTCTTCAACAGATCTTCAGAAACGACATCAATGCTGACCCAGCCACCGGTTGGAATATCCATGTATCAAAACACAATGGAACTACTGCCAATGCAGTTTGCACACTGCCCGTAATCAGCGAAGGCGGCTCAAGAATTGCATTCCAGTCAGCAGCCACCAACCTCGGCAATGCAGCAGCCACAGCACTGAACATCTACCTGTGGAACCTCAACAGCGCAGCACTGACCTATGTTTCAATTCCTCTTTCAGGAGCAGTTGGAAACAACACAAATGCTGTGATGGACAGATCAGGCAAATATGTTGGATTCGTTTCAGCGACAGTCGGTCTGGTATCAGATGTAACTGATGCTGTAGCAAGAGTCTATGTTAAAGACGTAGAACTTGGACAGAATGTTTACACTATGGTATCAAGAGGCTCATCAGACCAGGTTCCCTTTGATGCCTGCACACTTCCCGCAATGAGCGGTGACGGCAACTATGTTGCATGGCAGACAGCAGCCAAGAACCTCACCAATGACGGCTACACAATCGGTATAAACGATATTTTCGTAAGAAAATGGAAATAAGTCTGGTTTGGCAGTTTTAACCGGAGTAATCCGGATATAAGTAAAAAAATCCCCCGGGTGACCAGGGGATTTTTGTTTTCGGCAATTTAACAAATGTATTACGGGATTAAAAAAGGGGAACCGCTATTGCGATTCCCCCGGATATTTACTTAGTTTACTTTTTCACCAGAACGAGGGGCTGTTTCCGCTGAAGGTTCAGTTTCAACTTACCATCGTTAATAGTGTATTCAGTTCCCGTGAGGGCGTCTTTCATAACTGTTCCGTTCTTGAGGTTGCTTTCGGCTCTCATGGGGATTTCCCTGTACTGGTTGTCATAGCTGTTATTGAGAACTACGACAGCTTCTTCATCGGGGAGGTAACGATCGAATGCGAAGACCTGATCATCTCTCCACATTTCAAGAAGGTTGCCTTCTCTGAGTGCTGCGCAGTTATTTCTGACTGTAGCCAGTTTTGTGAAATGCGCCTGCATATCGGGGTCTTTGCCAAACTGCATATCGGCGCGGTTTTCGGGTCCGAATCTTCCCATCTCTTCCTGATGTCCGTCCATTGACTGTTCGGTTCCGTAATAGATGGTGGGGATTCTGTTTATGGTCATAAGGAATGAAAGAGCGAGTTTCATCTTTTCCTTGCCGTTGGCTCCTGCTGAAGTGAGGAACCTGTGGGTATCGTGGTTGTCGATGATAGCGCCCATTGCATTTGGATTATCGTATGTGTTGTTAAGTTCTTCGAGTTTGCCGGCAATCCATTTCATTGAACCGTCATTTGCAAATACTTCTTTGGTTGTGAAGTAGAGGGGCATATCGAAGAGTCCGGGCATACCGTCATTCTGGTATGAAGCAATTTTGTTGGCATCGCCTGTGAAAGCTTCGCCTACCATATAGAAATCGGGACCTGCGTGGGCTTTTATGTCGCCTGAGAATTTATCCCAGAACCAGCGGGGCACGTGCTGAACTGCATCAAGACGGAATCCGTCGATACCGGTCTGATCGATCCAGTATTTGCAGTTGTCAACGAGGTATTTATAAACTTCATTATTTTCCTGAGCCAGATCCGGAAGGCCATACATAGAGCCGTTTTCCATCTGGTAAGGATCATTCCAGTTCTGAATATCGCCGATTTTGTGGAACCAGTCGGCTTTTGAAGGATCATTTCTCCAGGGATGTCCCCATGCAACATGGTTGAGGGGCACATCGAGAAGAACTTTGATTCCCTTATCGTGGGCTGTCTGGACGAGTTCCTTCATCTTGTTCATATCGCCGAGGTGTTTGTCAACTTTGTAGAAATCGACGGGCCAGTAGCCGTGGTATCCTGCTGAGTCAACAAATTCTTCCTGACTTTCGGTAGCGGGAGTAATCCAGAGGGTTGAAACTCCGAGTTCCTTAATATAGTCCATTTTGTTGATAAGGCCCTGGAAGTCTCCACCGTGCCACTTTTTGAGATCTGATTTATCAACTTTGGAGTTGTTGGTGGGATCTCCGTCTTCGAATCTGTCGGTGAGAACGAAATAGATTACATCATCGGTAAAGTTATCGTCTCTCTTGGGTTTAAGGGACTGGGGATTTGCGGTATCGAGGAAATTGGTGAGTTTTCCGCCGTTTTCCCATGGTTTTTTGCCTGGTTCATCAAGGCTGTCTGTAACCTGATGGATGAAATCCTTTGCTGTGAATGCCTGCAGAGAAATCGGCTGTCCGTCTTTCCAGCCCATATCTCTGAGTGCGCCTTTGTTGAGCTTGAACTCAACCGAGTTTGTATTTGAATCGAATTTTACTCCGGAAACAGCTTCCTGTCTTATATTGCCTTTGCTGTCCATTGCTTTGAAATTTTTGTTGTCATATTTGCCAACAGCCAGATTCCAGGGCTGCGAGGTAACGCCGGGGATATCATCCGGGAGTTTTGATTCGCCTCTGCCGTCGCCGAGGGAAATCAGTGTGTAAACATCGAGATTGCCAAGTTCTGCATTGGGACGAAGATGTGTGAGATCTACACGGAATGTGTAGGGTTCATCTGCTTTGCCTTCTTTGGCATAGACTCCCCTGATGTCTCTTGAGGAATCGAAACCGTCTTTACGAATACTTTCGTCATTTCTGATGACTTTCATATATGCTTCGTCGGTTTTGGGTTTTGGTGCGGCGCTTTTAAAAAGTCCCCCACCCATAATTGATACTGAATCGGAAGGGCCGCTTTCTGCTGCTTTCTGTGTTCTCTCACCTGCAAATGCGGGTGTGGATGAACGAACAGCCATTACACGGACTCTGTTTGGATTAATCTGGAATGAATCCATTTTGTTTCCTCCTTGCACGCCTGGATGTCTTTTATTTTAATAAAAAATTTAAATCTGACATTATAATCCGCTGACATTTTATATTATAACTTCTGCACTTATGGTAATCAATTAAAAAAGCTTTAAATCATGTAACAAAAATGTAAACAAATTCCCTGCTTTATAAGATGAACAGTTAACAATTTGTTAATTGATCATTGAGGCTGTTTTGGATATAATATTGTAAAGATTGCGTAAAATTTGCGTAAATTTCATGTTAAGACGGAGGTAATCTGATGAGAAACACCGCCAGGGCAATTGCACTGATATTCGTGGTACTTCTCGTGGTCACAATCCTCGGTTGTTACGGCGGAGGCGGCGGCGGCGGCGGATGGGGAACTCCGACAGCCACACCAACTGCACCTATAACCTGGACACCCACTTATTCACCTACATGGACGCCCACATGGAGTCCAACATCAAGTCCATATCCCACAATCACCCCCACTTCAACAGTGTACGGAACCCTTGAAGGAACAATTACACAGGCGGAGAGATCCGATAAATCAACCCCTGTACCTTCAGCACTGGTAAGCATAATTGACGACGGCCTCAGTGCATACACTGATACATCAGGAAAATTCACAATTCAGAATATTTCTCCGGGACAGAAAATGGTAAGAGTTCAGGGCAATGGTCAGACACTTACCAATTATGTTACCATAGTCGGCGGCAAAACCACTGTGATTACGGTAGAACTTCCCTCAGGCGGCAGTTCCACCCCGACACCTACACCCACTTCAACTTCAACCCAGACCGGCAAGCTGAATGTTTCCGCATACAGCTTCTACGAAAGCGGCGAGCAGGTTGGCGTGAAGTATATTCGTGTATGGGAATACGGCAATTACAATAAACGCTGGTACAACAGCTGGACTGAATCAACAATCCAGACAAGTTATCAGCTCGGTTGTTCAAATGCCACAATCGGCAAGTATTATGTGGTGGAAGTAGGCTGGCAGAACGGCGATACACGGACCAGCGACAGCAACTACTTCTATTATGACGGACAGACAATCTGGATCAACCACTATTAATACTGAAATAATAAAATCAGAGGGCGGAAACGCCCTCTTTTGTTTTCGGAATGAATACATGAAAATCAGGGAATAAAAATCCTGTTTAAACCACAGATATCGTGGCACAAATTGCAGTATTCGGTTGTTTAAGGTATTTTAACGGAATATCCCCTTCTCCGTAAAATTCTACAGAACAGCCGGTTAAAGGGAGCTGCAGGGCATTTTGGAAAATATCCGGGCAAGCTGTACGCGCAGGGTATAGCTCAATGCCCATGAATTACGGCATGGATTTATCCAATCGCTCACAAGGGTTGTGTCGGTTTGCCCAGCTCCCGGAGGAAACTTTTTGAAAAAAGTTTCCCCGCGCCCACCCTGCGGGCAGGCACCCGCCTTCCCAAAACTTTTGAATTTGGGGACCGTCAGAGGAGACCACGCTTTTTTAGAAAAGCGGATTCCACTCCCAACCTCCCTCTTTGAAAAACGGGAGTATTGGGCTGGGAATCGGAGTGGTTTTTGCTAATTCAGCGGCATTGGGGTATATCCGGCTTGTCCGGCGTTCAGCAGGCTGCTCCGATAATGTTTCGATGAAGTAATGAAGCGGACCCCGCATGATATTTATGGAGGATAATTTATTCCGATATAGAATAATCATGGTGAGAATTTTTGTTTATTGCCAATATTTTTAGAAAAAGGTGAACCGATGACAGAAAAAACCCCGTTTAACCCTAAGCCTGACGGCCCTTTACCGGAAGCTCCCTTTGCAACACTGGCATCGGAGATCAACCGTTATGTAATGGAAAACGGATTGGTTGTTTTAACAAAAGAAGTTTATCCTTCGAAAGTGGCTTTTCTCTCTTTATGGGCGAGAGTAGGCTCAACAGATGAAACCGATGAACAGGCCGGTATGTCACACTTTGTTGAGCATATGCTTTTTAAAAACACAAGAAAGCGGCAAGTCGGGCAGATTGCTCAGGAAATACATTCCCTCGGCGGATATCTCAACGGATTTACATCTTTCGACTGCACATCCTACTGGATGGTTCTTCCGGGAAAAGCATTGCAGAAAGCCCTTGAGATTCAGTTTGATGCAATTTTCAACCCGCTGATGGATCCGAAGGAGCTTGACAAGGAGCGCAATGTTATTCTTGAAGAGCTTAAAATGTCCAAGGATTATCCCGCCGACTACCTCAGCGAGAAGCTTTTCCGCGCTGCATTTACAAGGCACAGATACGGCAGACCCATCATCGGTTTTGAAGATACGCTCAACCAGATGACCACTGAGGATCTGAGAAGTTATTATAACAATTTTTACAGGCCCAACAACACATTCCTTCTGGCTGTGGGAGACATAGACAGTATGGATGTATTGCGGCGGATTGAAAGAACATACCGTAAGTTGAAAGAAGGCAAAACCACAAGAAATCCATCACCGAAAGAGCCTCAGCAGAAAGAGATGCGCCGGTTTGAGATGGAAGGCAATGTTCTCACCGGACATCTTCAGATAGCAATCCATATTCCTTCAGTGTTTGAAAGGGAAGTTTATGCCTGCACGCTTCTGGCTTCCATTCTGGGAGAAGGAAAATCTTCCAGACTTTACAGGGAATTAAGGGAAAAGAGAAAGCTCGTAAGCAGGATTTGCGCCTATTCATACACCCAGAAAGATCCCGGAGTAATCATAATCGAAGCTGAAATGCCCCCGGAACATCTTGGAGAGGCTGAAGCAGTGATTATGGAGATGATAAAGGAACTTGCAAAGCATGGTTTCACCGAGGAAGAATTCATCAGAGCCAAGAATCTGAACGAATCCTCATACATATACGGACAGGAAACCGTCGAAGGACAGGGCAGAAAAATAGGTTTTGCGGAAATCAAAGGCGATTACATGCTGGTTGAAAAATTCATCCGCAGACTTGTGGGTGTGGATCCGGGAGAGGCAATGACGGCTGCAGCCAAATATCTGGTTCCGGAAAACTGCACAATAGGTATATACAAACCTGCCAAATAAGATTAGCATAATAATTTTTGCGAAGGTGAAAGAAGCTCATGGAAAAAAACTCCACTATTCCGGTACAGACAATTAAACATCAACTTCCCAACGGTATTAAGCTATTAATCAGGGAAGACCACTCCATGCCTACTGTTTCGGTTACAGCTTATTTTATCGGCGGAATGCGGACGGAAACAGCTGAAAACAACGGCATAACTTCTCTTGTACAAAGACTCGTTACAAGGGGAGCGGGAGAATTTGATTCTGACAAACTGCATCAGATACTGGAAACCTGGGGCATAAAGATTTATTCATCATACGGCAAAGACCTTTGCGGACTTCACCTGAAAACATTATCGCGCCATTTCGACAGAGGCTTCGAACTTTTCTTCAAGGTTATGACTGAAGCTTCATTTGCAGAATCGGAATTTGAGAAAGAAAAACTGAACCAGCTTGATGAGATCCATAAGGAAAAGGATGATGTCCTCCCCTACTGCATGGAAAAATGCGAGGAACTTGTTTTTTCCGGACATCCCTATGCTCTTCCTTCAAATGGAACCATACAGTCGGTTGAAGCTTTAACCAGAGATGCGATTCTTGATTATTTCAGAAGAACATACTGCCCAAACAGCATGGTTATAGCAATGGTGGGAGATATAAGCGCTGATTATGCCCTGAGTGTTCTTGAAAGCAAGTTTTCCTCTTTTGACAAATGCGGAGATTTACCGGATCCGGGAGATGTCAAAAATCCCATCAAAAATGTGCGTGAAGGCACAGAAACAAACGACAAACAACAGGTAGCCATAACCATAGGATTTCAGGCTCCTTCGGTATCATCAGAAGATTATTATACTTTCTCGGTACTCAATCAGGTTCTTTCCGGCATGGGTTCGAGATTGTTTGTTGAACTGAGAGACAAACAGGGGCTTGCATATTCGGTGAGTTCCTCATACTCCGGTTTCCTCAGCAGCGGCATTTTCAAAGCATATATTCTTACTGCATACAACCACAAAGAGCGGGCAAGGCTCGCACTCCTTGAGGAAGTGGACAGACTCAGAACCAGGCTCGTTTCTTACGATGAGTTGGTCAGGGCAAAGAGATTCCATCTTGGGTTATTTGAAATTGGGCTTCAGAGCAACGCATCAATGGCTTCGAAGCTTGCATATTATGAAATTATGGGAATCGGTTCTGAAATTATAGACGAATATTCCGAGCGCGTAAAACTCATTACAAGACAGAAAGTGAAAAGAGCGGCGGAAAAATTCCTGAAACCCCAGAGCTATGCGATTTCTATTCTGACTCCTGCATCTTTCCCAAAAATCCTTCAATGATGGTTCTGTAGCGGGGATCTCTGAGAATCTGCTGAGTAAGGGCTTCTTCCATTACTTTGAATTCTTTTTTATTTGTGAATTTTTTGCCATATTCATTTTTGAGGGCTGAATTAACAAGTTTTTGTGTAGCCTGATCCACGAAATTTTCTGATTCACTATCGAGTTTTGATATTTCTGATTTCGCTTCATCCAGAAAAGCTGCCTTTTTCTTATCGGGCAGGCTTTGTGTATCTTCGCTCAATGTAAAAATATCACCGGATTCATCCAGCTCATTATCTTTGTCCATCTCTGTGGATTTCGATTTCTTTTTGACTTCCGCGGCGAGTTCAGCTGTAACAGGGGGCTGAAAACCTCTCATTGAAAGCGGATCGAGATGATCCATTTTTTTACCTCCAGGAGATATGTCCAGAACCGGACATACATTTAATCAGGCGAAGATACCTGTTAAAGGATATTTCTTTTATTTCGCCAAATACCCTTCAATATAATTTACAACCACAAATTATATCCCTGTTTCCCAATAACAGTAAAGGGGCTATGGAAAAAGTAAAAAAAACGGAGTTGAATCCGCAGATTGAAATTTCATACTGTTTTTGAAGAAGCAACTGCATAATGACGGGATTACATCATTCTCTGGAAGTAAGAAGAAGGGTTACATATGAAAACAGCATTATTTTTGGAAAGCTGGAATCATATAGGCAGAATTATACATTTTCAATAGCGGAATGCAGTGGTATAATTAAAGTGATTGCTGGAAAAAACTCATCGGAGTTTTCGGAAGGGGGAAGTCTTATGGTTTTACTACCGGCTGACGCTTGTGGATTCTTTTTCTTTATTTTTATGCTGATCATTATAGTCAGTGTTGTCAGTTCCGTGTTTAAATCCGCACAGAATGTGGGAGGCTCCCAGGGAGCAACGGATCTCAGCAATGCTCTTAATGAGTTGAAACAGGAACAGGCGAAAAAGGCCACAGGGACTACATATTCAACTCCTTACTCGTATCCCCAGGCGGAAGTTAAACGTCCTCCAATCAACTGGAATATGATCAGACTTAACATGTCCAAAGAGCAGATTAACGAATGTTTTGATATGCAAGCCCTTGCAAAAGGCGTAAAAAAAGACGATCTGTATAAATATGTGAAAATTGACAAACTCCGTTCATTATTCCCCGATGTCCAGCTCAGGGATATGGTGGATATGGATTTCTTCGAAAAGAGACTCAAAGAGATAGCAATGACTGCAGTAGCAGGGACCGCCACTTATGGTGCGGTTAAGTCGGTTATAGATAAAATGCCGAAAACCGATTCAGGGGGAGTGCCCTATACATCACTTAAACAAAGAGCTGTTGATACCATCAGGAATACAGTGGAAGAAAACTATAAGGAAATAAAGGACACTGCCAGAAAGGACATCAGGCAGGCTGCACCACTGATTGCAGATAAATATAACAAAGCAAAAACCGCTGCGACAAATACTGTCAGAGATGTTACGCAGGCACTGGAGCAGGATAATTCCGGTATGAGCGAAGCATATCAGGGACTTCAGGAATATAAAAAAGACACAGCCTGGGAATTGCAGAAGGCTCAGGAAGGTTTGAACAGAGAAGTGGAAGCGGCTAAACAGGAAGCTGAAAGAATAAAACGGGCGGCAAAGATGGAAGCTGAAAAGCTGAAAGCTGCTGCACTTCAGGATGCAAACAGATTAAAGCAGACCGCACATGAAGATACGAACAAATTCCTGCAGAAAGCAGCGAGTATGGCAGTCAGCGGAGCTGCAGTGAAAGCTGTTGCCGATATCACAGGCAAAGTTCAGAAAACAGCGGAGAAAGCATCACCTTATACTGCTGCACTGGGAACTGCCGCAGGCACAATAGCTTCTGCAGTAACAACGCAGATTCAGGAGCAGCCTGTGAGGGCGCAGGCCAGTGGCATAAAGCCCCTTCCGATTCCGGGAGTAATGGGGTCGGTAAAGAAGAACCTTGAAGCTATCCACAATGCCATAAGCTGGAAGGAAATCAATGCTGAACCGGCATTTATGAAACCTTATGAAAAATATGCAGCATTAGCCGGAGAATTCAGCGAAGACGATTAACCACAGAGGGAATCAGAAAAGATTGTATTTTGCCGGATTGGTTCCGGCATTTTTATTTCGGAAAGAGTCCCATAAGGGCAATGCCCATGAATTAAGACATGGATTAGTCTGATTGCTCACGAGTATTATAGCTGTTTGCCCAGTTCCCGGAGAAAACTTTTTTGAAAAAAGTTTCCTCCGGACCTCCATCCAAAAACTTTTGGAATTGGGGACCGACCAAGGGATTTGGACCGACCGGGGATTTGGGGACCGTCAGAGGGAACCACGCTTTTTTGGAAAAGCGGGTTTCCCTCCGAACCTCCCTCCTTGAAAAACAGGAGTATTCGGCTGGAAATTGGAGCAGGTTTTACTAATTCAGTGGCATTGCCCATAAGGGTGGCACAGCAGCTTCAATTTGTATTTATTTAACATTTTCTTAACAAAAGCCTGACAGAACATGTGATATAATAGGGTTCGTGAGATTGGTACCAGTGTAATATTTTTTTACTTTACCAATAAACAATTAAACTACGAAAGGGGCATGCCCGTGGACTCAATAAGAAATCTCAATACAGCATCAACACGGGGGCTTTCAGCGCCTCCCATAAACGGTGGTCTTAAAAAATCAGATGAAACATCACCGGTTATCAATGATAAGGTAGAGATTGGCGGCAATAAGCCTGCAGCCCCTGAAAAAGAACTTACGGTTCTGTTTTATATGAACGGCCAGTACGACGATATAGGTCCCAGAACGGCAGCGACAATGCTGGATCTGGAGAGAGCCGGATCAGACGCTAATGTCAATGTGGTTTCCGAACTTGGAAGAAACCCCTATAAGCCCAAGACCGAAGGGGAATCCCATATTCCCGTGGATAATGATTGGTCAGGCGCAAGAAGATACGAAGTAAAACATGATCTTCACACAAACCTTGATGTGCCCGTTGCCGAATATCACAAACTCGAGGAAAAAATCCCAAACAATCCGGTGCTCTATTACTGCATCGGTGATGAATACTGGTCAAAAGGCGACAGAACAACGGCACTTAAATATTTTGATAAAGCAAAACAGCTCGGAATGGCTGATTACATTGAAAATCCCGGTTCTGAGAAGAATCAGGCTTTTCGTAAAGAGATTGACGATGCTACAAAACATCTCGATGATTCGGTAGCCGCCAATAAGGTTTTTGCAAGCCAGCCCACGGAGATTCTGGATCCCTCAACTGCGATAAAAGACCCTCAGACACTGAAGGATTTTGTATCCTGGGGAATGCAGAAATATCCGGCTAAGAACTATGTTCTGGTAGTTATGGCACACGGCGGAGCCTGGCTCGGCGCTTCAGCTATGCCTCCGGCTCAGATGGGACCCGCTATTGCGGACGGCGTTAAAGATGCCAATGCAAAAACAGGCAGAAGCGATAAAATCAGTGATCTTATTATGAACGCCTGCTATATGGGCAATGCAGAATCCCTCTATGAGATGAAGGATGCTGCTGACATTTCCATAGCTTCTGAAAATTATGCGACCACAGGGATTTTTGACGACTGGACAAGAATCATCGGCGGACTTCAGAAAGATGCAAAGGAAGGGAAGCCTTTCGATGCGATGAAATTCTCGAAGGAATTTGTGGAAGCTTACAGAGAGGAAAACCTCGATGTCAAGAATAACTTCCCCGAATTCGCCCCCTGGAAAAAAGCGTATCTGACACTGACAGCAGTTGACAACAAACAGCTTGACGGCCTTAAAGACGCATTTAAGCTTTTCAATGAAGAATGCACTAAGCATAATGTGAGCGACAAAGAGCTTTTCACAGCGGTTAAGGATGCTAAAAACTACGCATCAACAGCATTCAACCCTTCTCAGGTATTCGGTTTTTACGATAAAATCAGAGACCTTGGCGGAATGATGGACAACATCGCAGCCAGCCCGACAATACCTCAGGAAGTAAAAGACGCAGCAGCAGGTGTAAAGGAAGCTCTGAAAAAATCCATCATCAACGAACAGCATGAGGGAGTGGGAATGGAAGGCTCACAGGGCCTCACATTCTGGGGTCCCGACAGCGGCGTGGATGTGGCGTTTATGCTTCCCAGATATAATGACTATGTTGGCAAATTTGCCAAAGACTCAGGCTGGTCCGACAGGCTTAAAACAGCCATAAACAATGTTCCAAAACCCACAGTTCAGGGATTTATGGACAGCTACCGCAAGACGGTGAAAATCAAGGAACAGCTTGCAGATCCGAATGTTGCTCCAGAAGAAAAGGCAAAACTGAAAGCGGAACTCGAAATCGAAGAGAAAAAAGTTGCAGAACTGAAAACTCAGATGGATTTCACCAGAGAACCGGAAGTAAAAACAATGATGGACGCCTTCAACCTTGAACCGCCAATCGATCTCGGCGCTTATGGAAACATGGTGGACGGAATTGTAAACAAGCTGCCTGAACAGGGTGGAATGCAGGGCAGATAGTCCGCTTTGGAATTTGGACAGCATAACAAGGCATGAATACAGGTTTGGGATAAGAAACAATTTATCCCAAACCTTTTTGATCTATGGAATTCCATTCCGATGATTCAGGAGGTTGAATCTGATTTCCTGAAGCAGGTCAGGGATTAATGCCCATGGATTAAGAGATTGTATAAAAATCTTTTTCACAGAGACATTTTTCAGGGAAAAAGATAAAACCAGACTAAATTAATGATTTTGGTTCTGGGGTAAATCCTATAAACAGGAAATAAAATGGTTCTGGCCCGTGGTTGTGGGATTCTGTCTTCCACGAATAACAAGTGTATGAGGTTGGAGTTATTTGGGGTTGCTGGCGTTTGGCCATAGGGTATGGACCCCGGAGCAGGCGGGGACGCCTGCAATCCGGCAGTCGTAGGCCGGGGTTGCCGTGCAATTGGGGAATTTGGGATTTTGGTTGCGGCGTGGGCGGACCTGCGGGTCCGCGTCGGGGTTGCAAACCCCTCCTACGATCGTAGACGAAGCTTGTGGTTATGAGGTTTGCTGGCGGTTGGCGATTGGTTATGGCGGGAGAGCACATTGGCTCTCCCCTATAGGATTTCCGATATCGATTGAAAATCGTGCCGAAATGCCAGATCCCGGAGGAAACTTTTTGAAAAAAGTTTCCTCGCACCCACCCTGTGGGCGGGCACCCGCCATCCCAAAACTTTGGAATTGGGGACCGACGGGGGACCGTGGGGTTTAGAGACCGTCAGAGGGAACCACGCTTTTTTAAAAAAGCGAGGTTGCCCTCCGAACCTCCCTCCTTGAAAAACAAGAGTATTGGACTGGGGATTGGAGAGGTATTTGCTAATTCAGTGGCATTGGGGTTTGGGGTTATAATTACACCGGTTTTCCGGAAATATTTTTACAGGAAACTCAGAGGATTCATTATGGATCAGATATTATCAGTTCTCGGTTTTGATTCTAATCTTATACCCTCACCGCCGGAAGATGCCGGAGCGGGTTTATCATGTTTTTTCAAAGAAGCTGATGGGACAGGACGGGAAGAAAACGAGATAATCACTGCTTCTTCCATGGGTAAGATATGGAGCGGGCAGGGGCTTGCTCCCGTTGTAAAAAATCCGTCGGAATCAGTATTTCAGGATTGCAGATTTACCTGGTTTGCAGGGACATCAGAAACTACCATGCATGATTTTATTTATTACATTGATGCGAGAAATCCTGAAAAAGCCTGTTATTTCAGGTATCAGAGCGGTTTTTGCGGTGAACCGAGGACCGAAGAGGTAAAAGTTGCATTCATGGTATTTTCCGAATTATTTAACAAATTAATTCACTCTGAAGATACCGGTGAAGTAATTTTTAACATGAATGAATGGATAATCAGAAAAAAGTCGAAGAGCGGTTATGTAAACATGCCTATAGAACCGCATAACTATAAGGTTTAAAAACATTCCTGTTTTTTGTTAACATAAAATTAACAAGCTCCATGTTTACAATAAAAATTCATGGTGATATGATCGAATCAAAGATAGAGGTTTTTCAAACAGGAGGTGAACCAGAATAATGGACGGAATTGGTTTTATAGGTGGACCTCAGCGGTTAACAGGACTTTCCGGAGCACAAAAACCTTTGGCTCCCGCTCAGGAAACAACAGGCCATCAGATTAATGACAGCCTTTCTTCCGGTTATTTCAGCGGTTCGGAAATACAGGATCCCAGAAAAGCATTTATGTTTACCGGATCCGAGGTTTCCAACACAAGCAAACCGGCAGCTCAGAGCGGAGAGTTTACTGCATCAGTAAATGCCGACCAGGTTAAACCTCAGAGCAGCGAAACTGCATCGGTAGGAGGATTTTTCCTCAGTGGTTCCGGTGACGGTTTTGGCTTTGAGCTTAACGGACCCTCATCGCTTAGCCAGGGAATCGTATCCCTCAGCGGACAGAATCTTAACGACTCCAACCCCAGAGTGTTGTTCCAGGAATAGTCAATTACGGAATCGGTGCCGGCGGCACTTTTTAAAGTGGGAGAATAACAAACGGCGCTGGTTAGAGTTGAACACTCTGCCATTAGTTAGTCCTGACTCTGAAAAGATTCAGGAGTTGAGTATAAGAGTTAACACTCATAAGATATAGAGCAGAAGCGTGGGGAATCCCGCGCTTCTTATTATTGTGAACCTCAATAAAATTTGGGCAGGTTGCCGCAGATGGAATATCTGCAAGTCTCTTCCCGTTATTCGCAGGAATTTAAGCCTGATTGGATGAAATTTATTTAGAATACTGACGGAAGGAAGGGGTAAAGTGGCGGACACCCGGTTTATAGGCAGAAGAGAATATTTCGGCTCGTTGTTTTATGACTTCCAGCAGGGAGATTATATCCCCTTCGACTGGGATGCCACTAATATTTTCGAACTTCGTCAGAATTATGATATTGAAGAAATTGCTGAGAGAATCAATAAGAGAATCTCCAGAGAAAGTTTCCTCACATTCATACAGCTTTGCCAGTCCATTGAACTGTTTGATAAGGAATCAAACTTTACAGGCAGATTCCTCCCCCACTCGCCTGTCCAGAATAAACTTTCCGCACCTCTACGCGTTCATCTCCAGCTCACAAACAAATGCGACCTCAACTGCAAACACTGCTCGCAGGACCACCAGAACGCACTGGACAACGAACTTGAACTAAAGGAAATCTTCCGCCTTATAGACGAAATGGCGAATATCGGCACATACGAGCTGACCCTCGGCGGAGGCGATCCATTCTGCAGGGAAAAAGATATTATACCCATCGTTAAATACGCTGCAGAAAAAGGCATAAGAACAAATATTTCCACCACCGGGCTTTTTATCGGAAGAGTTATTGCCAAGAAACTCACCGAGTTCCCCATTAAAGGAATCAGAGTCAGTTTCGACGGTTCCACGGAAAAATCATACGATTATCAGAGAGGCAAAGGAACCTACAGAAGAGTGGTCCGCTCCATAAAAACACTGCGGGAGCTTTTCGACTGTCCTATCACCCTCCACAGCGTTCTGATGAAAACCAACCATACGGAAATTCTATCATTCCTAAAATCCGTACAGAAATTTAAATGCAATGTATGGAGTGTTGATTTTATTAAACCCGTAGGCGGAGCAAAAAACAACAAAATCCTGCTTCTTAATGATCCCCAGATTCGTGAAGCGCTGAAAACCATACAGAAAATTCAGAAGCACGCATCAACAACAATTGCACTTAATTCATTCCCCTATCAGTCCAGAGGAAAGAGAATCTACAGAGGATTCGGCTGCTCAGGCGGCAACCTCAACTGCTGGATCGACGCATCAGGAAATGTATATCCCTGTTCATTCCTCAGGGATTCTTTCTCTGCAGGAAATCTCAGAGAACACAGCCTGCGGGACATCTGGATATATTCCGCAAACATGCAGCTTTTCCGTACCCTGTCCGGAAACGAATCCTGCCGGGAATGCAGCCATGTGGGATTCTGCAGAGGCGGATGCAGGGCAAGAGCACTCTATGACGGCGATGTAAACAAAATCGACCCCGCCTGCTTTATCAAGATTCAGGATTAAGGGGTAATTTCCATTTTTTCTATAATCCGGAGAGTTTTTTTCGCGCGCAGAATCGGGGAGTTGCTGCGATTGCGGAGGTATGGCCGGTTTGAATTTGCGGTAAGGGCGGACCCAATGCTACTGAATTAGCAAAATTCAGTGGCATTGAGGGCAGGCGGGGATGCCTGCGATCCGGCAGGGGTTGGCCGAGTTTGTGGTTATTGGGTTAGCTTGCGGCAGCGCCTGGTTTTGTTTCGTGGAAGTTTCTGTTGATTTCGAGTATTCTTACACCGTAGCTTTCTCCCACCATTACAAGTTCACCAATTCCGAAGAATCTTTCATTGACGAAAATTTCAACAGGTTCATCCGGGAATGATTCGAGCTGGGCTATTGATCCGGGTCCCATTTCGAAAAGCTGTCTGATATTGATTCTGTTTTTTCCAACCACAATTTTGAGGTCGAGGGAAATATCTCTGTACCTGTTTATCTGTTTTTTTGCTACCTGCGGCGGCGGAGCTTTTCTGCCTGATTTTTCCTGAGAAAGTACCTGGGCAAATGCTTTCGGAGCTGCTGCGCCTGCAGCGGGGGCGGCTGATTTATCGTCAGAGCCTGACTCTTTAAAACCTCTTATGAGATCTGCAGATGATGTGGTGGGGATCAAAGTTGTAAACTTTGATGTAATTACATTTTCAATATCTATTGTGTATTCCGTATATACAAAATCGGTTGGTCCGAGGGTCTGAAGAGAAACGCTTTCCATTTTTCCGATTCGCATATTAAGTTTACGGTTCATTCTGTCCGAAAGAATCGAAACCAGGGAGCCGCTTATCTGGTTTATGGTTTCTGCAAGGATGCCAAGGTGGACTTCATCAAACTTATTGATTCTTTCCTTGCCTTCACCACCCATAACGAGGTCAATAATTACAGAAAGCAGATCCATATCAAGGAGCATAAAATACTTTACAACAAGGCCGGAAGTAATGGTGATGGGAATAACAACACTTCTCGGAGTCACATTGTCTCTGAGAATGTCTTCAGGGGTTTTTTCCTCGATCTTCGGATCTGTTATTTTTATTTCCTTATTCAGAAGTATGTTGAAAACTTCTTCATTTGCTTTCATCCACACATCATGAATATTCAATATTTCTGCATGGGCTGTATCCTGTTTTGATTTAGAAGACATGTTAAGCCTCACTTCCGGCGGAGCGGGTTATTCTGGCTGCAAGTCTGCCTCCGCTGACCCCTGGTTTGCAATAAAACTTGAGATTGTTATCGACTCTGAGTTCAAATTCCCCTTCATAGGGATAATCGAGCTGTAGAATATCTCCCTGTTTCAGGCTTACCAGTTCATCAAGGCTGACCTTGCGGGGATGTAGTTCCATAGTGATTGGAATACCTATTTTGCTGAAGGATCCCTTAACCATAAATCTGGAAAGTTCCTCTTTTATTGTGGTTGAGCTTTCCTTAACAAAAAGGAATTTTGAGAAGAACGGGCTTATGAAATTGTAAGGGACGCTCAGTTGAAGAAGACCTGATACTCCATCAATATCAATTTCGAAAAGAAGACGGACGAGAACTTCTTCGTCTGAAAGGTTTCTGGGGATTAGATATTTATCTGTTTCAACAAGTTCGATTTTAGGTTCGATATCAATAAATTTCCTTACAGTATCACTGTAATACTGAATAAAATGGTTGAATAACTCCGTAACCAGAGCTTTTTCGAAATCAGTGATTCTTCTGATCGGTGTTCTGGTTTTTCCTGAGCCGCCCATCATTCTTTCAAGAATTGAATAGAAAAGATGGATTGAGAATTCGAGAATTCCATAATGATGTGTCGGATAGAGATTGAATGTACCCACAATATCAGATTTGGTAAGTTTTCTGATAATATCGCCATAGTTAATCTGGTCAATATCCAGAAGTTCGGTTTCCACACTGGTTTTGAGCTGGTAGGACATAAAATTGGTGATGGATCTGGTCATCGCCTCGAAATGAGGTTTCATTTGGCGGATTTGATCACGGGATAATTTTTCCGGTCTTCTGAAGTCATATAATTTGTAGTTTTTGGGTTCTGATTTAACAGAAAGATCGGTGTAGTAAGACGAGGCGGGAGACGACATCATGTCGCCGGATTCTCCTCCCTCACCCTCACTATCCTGCTGGGATTCCCTTTCCTGAACAATTTCATCCATATTGAGATTTTCGAAAAGATTATCAATCTCATCCTGACTCATCATTTTTTCAGGAGCTTTGGGAGCTGCAGGAGCCGCTGGTTTTGCCGGTGGTGCTGCTGGTGCAGCAGGTTTTGCAGCCTGAACTGGTTCCGGTTTTGGTTGTGGCTGCGGTTTGGGTGCCGGTGCAGCAGCTTTTGCCGCAGGTGGAGCGGAAGGTTCTGTTTTTTTACCGAGGGCATTATCAATTTCAGACTGATCGAGCCAGAAATCATCTCCCTCTTCTTCTTCCTCTGCTTTTGCAGGTTCAGGAGCTTTGGGAGCAGTCTGTTTACCGAGGGCGTTATCAATTTCTGACTGATCGAGCCAGAAATCATCTCCCTCTTCTTCTTCCTCTGCTTTGGCAGGTTCAGCTGCAGGCTGAGGTTGTGCCACCGGAGCGGCCGGAGCAGCAGCAGCGGGTTCTTCGTCATCGAGATCGAAAAGCGCGTCTATGTCGCCCTGCGCCATTTCCTTTTTGGGTTCTGGTTTGGGTTCTGCTTTGGGTGCGGGAGCGGCGGGTTCTTCGTCATCGAGATCAAAAAGCGCGTCTATGTCGCCCTGCGCCATTTCTTTTTTGGGTTCGGGTTTGGATTCTGCTTTGGGTGCAGGAGCGGCGGGTTCTTCGTCATCGAGATCGAAGAGGGCGTCGATATCTCCCTGTGCCATTTCCTTTTTGGGTTCGGGTTTGGATTCTGCTTTGGGTGCGGCAGCGGCGGGTTCTTCGTCATCGAGATCGAAAAGTGCGTCTATGTCGCCCTGTGCCATTTCTTTTTTGGGGGCGGGTTTGGATTCTGCTTTGGGTGCGGGAGCGGCGGGTTCTTCGTCATCGAGATCAAAAAGCGCGTCTATGTCGCCCTGTGCCATTTCCTTTTTGGGGGCGGGTTTGGATTCTGCTTTGGGTGCGGGAGCGGCGGGTTCTTCGTCATCGAGATCGAAAAGCGCGTCTATATCGCCCTGTGCCATTTCCTTTTTGGGTTCGGGTTTAGGGGTACTTTTAGCCGCCGGTTTGGGAGGTGGTGCGGCTTCTTCATCGCCATCAAGATCGAAAAGCGCGTCTATGTCGCCCTGAGCCAATTCTTTTTTAGGGGCGGGTTTGGGGGTGCTTTTAGCCGCCTGTTTGGGTGGGGGTGCAGGTTCATCATCGCCGTCAAGATCGAAAAGCGCGTCTATGTCTCCCTGAGCCATTTCTTTTTTAGGTTCAGGCTTTGCCGCCTTCGGGGATTTGGGCGGTGCTTTTTTTTCCTGCGTTTTTGTCTCCCCTTCAGGTTCGTCCATCATGTCGAAAAGATTATCTATATCATCCTGATTTATTTTTTCAGAGCTCATGTCAAATAATATAAGACTCCTTTTCTATTCTGGTTTCAATATTTACAGAAATAGAATTTCATACTTTAAAAAAAGTGTCAATATGCCGATTACAATAAAGCAGACAGATATCCTTTTGAGGGAGGAGAATTCATGGCACGATCAACGCAGAAATCCAATGGGAATGGAGGTTTCGCTTCGATGGGAACAATAATTACACCGTCAAGGAGCAGTTCTATGGCAGACAAAATAAGCGCTTCACAGAGAAAAGAGATGAAACGGAGACAAGAAGAAGAGGCCAAACAGGAAATATCAGATCAGCTCGCCAGCGCCACCAACGAGTTAGCCTCAGGAGTTCAGCAGGCAAGCCGGGCGTCTGAAGAGATGCTGGTAGCGGGAGAACAACTTTCCAAAAATGCAGAGATAGCCAGCGGTAAAGCTGAAGATAGTAAATCCATAGCGGAGAGATGCAAATCCAGAGCAGAATCAATTACAAAAAATGCTGAAAGCGTAGTAAAAATTGTAGATCATCTTGAAGAAGTACTGAAAATCAGTATGGATAAGATGAATACAGCAATATCAGGCGTTGGAGCTGCAGCGGAAGTAAATGCCGAAGCAGTTGAAAGCGGCGCCAACCTTATTCAGCAGGGCGACGAAATCGGAAATATCGTTCAGTCGGTGGTAGAAATAGCCGATCAGACCAACCTTCTCGCACTCAATGCAGCAATTGAAGCTGCAAGAGCCGGCGAGCATGGCAGAGGATTTGCCGTGGTTGCGGATGAGGTTAGAAACCTGGCTGAAAATGCGGAGAACGCCGCACGGGAGATTAGCGAAGTCGTTAAAGTAGTTCAATCGGACATTAAAGAGGTATCGGAAAAGATAGAAGAAGCGGGAATCGCCGCAATGCAGGAAGTGGAAAGAGCCAAAATGGCCGGTGAAACAATGAAGAGATGCCGGGAAATTGGCGGAGCTATTGAACAGAAAGCTCAGGAGACCGGTGTTCACGCCTCCAAACAGTTTGATGTTCTTTTAAACTATCTGCGCAGCGCCGAGGAAATAGCATCTGCAGCAGGTCAGATAGCTGCAGCAACCAATCAGGCGGTAAGTTCACTGAAAGAACAGTCAAGGGCACTTGAAGAGATTCAGGTAGCTTCAAACGAGCTGGCATCAATCGCCGAGGTAATTAAAGAAGGCGATTCCAGTGAAGAAGCAGCCAACGAGATCGGTTCAGCAGCGGAAGAGCTTTCTGCAACCATTCAGGAAACCAACAATGCAGCCCAGCAGATTAAGTCTGCCATTGTTGAGATAGCATCAGGCGCCACAAAAGCGGCTGAATCTGCCGAATCCTGTAAAGCGGATGCCCAGAAAGCTTCTCAGAGCACTGAGACAGTGATGGAAGACACAAATGAGTTTAAGGAAAACACTCATGAGTTTATAAGAGAATACAGTGATGCAAAAGAACACTTTGAGAACATGATTCAGGGTGTTAAGAAAGTTGCAACTTCAAATATGGAATCAACAAAATCCCTGATCGCTCTTGGCAATAAGACCAAGAAGATCGACAAAATTGTTGACGCCATTGTAAATATTGCCATTCAGACAAACCTGCTTGCACTTAACGGCGCTATTGAAGCAGCCAGAGCCGGCGAATACGGCAAAGGCTTCTCGGTAGTGGCGGCAGATGTAAAGAATCTTGCCAACGAATCATCCCAGTCAGCAGAAAAGATTAAGGATCTTGTCAGAAATGTTCAGGACCAGATTGCAGTAGTAGGCCAGGATGTAGAAAAGGCAGGTCTTCAGGCAGAAGCTGAAGCCAAACGCGGTGATGAAATTCTTACCGAGGCACTCACAATTCTGAAAGAAGCCAATGAAGTAAAGGTAATGGCGGAAACTGTCATTGAGATATGTGAAGAGCAGCTTAATGACACAAGAGAAGGTGAAGACTCAGCGGATCAGGTAAGAAGAGAAGCTGAACAGGCATCATCAGCAGCGGAGGAGACATCAGCATCATCAGAGGAGCAGGCAAGAGGTATCGAAGAGCTGGCAAGAGCAGTGGAAAATGTTGCCCGACTTGCAGACGAACTGCAAGCTATTTAAGCCTTTGAAAGGAGATGCAAAGAATGGCAGTTGCATTAATAGAAAGGGGCAATGAAAGTCAGTTCGTCAGCTTCAGACTTGGAACTGAGGAGTATGGCCTGGATATCAACAATGTTCAGGAAATCATAAAACCACCTACGATAACCAAAGTTCCGAGAGCTCCCTATTACATAGAGGGCATTGTGAATCTGAGAGGTAACATTCTGCCCATAATCGATACACGCAAACGATTTGAGATGGAATCCACTGACACATCGGATTCGACCCGAATAGTGGTGACCAATCTTAACAATATGAATGTCGGTCTGGTGGTGGACTCAGTATCGGAAGTCCTCCGCATAGACTCTGCATATATCGAGCCTCCACCGCTGATTATAAAGAACACCAATGGTGATTTTCTCAGCGGGATAGGCAAACTGAACAACGGCAAACGACTCATATCTCTTCTTCATCTTGAGAAGATTCTTGAGATAGACGGTTTTGAAACTGAAGTAAAACAGGTTATCGACAAGGGCCGCGGCGATTTGTCCAAGTTGTCCGAAGGCAGTTCGATAGCTGAAGAAGCCCAGATGGTAAGTTTCAAACTGGGTCAGGAAGAGTATGCAGTTGACATCAATCAGGTTGAAGAAATTATCAGGATCCCTGAAATCACGACAATTCCTGATGTTCCATATCACATAAAGGGAGTAATATGTCTGCGCGGTAATGTCCTTCCGGTAGTGAATCTCCGCTCCCGTTTCGGTATGGAGGAGATGGATTTTGACAACAGATCCCGGATTCTGGTTATCAAACTGACCAGCGATGATATGACCGCTTTATTTGGAATAATAGTTGATGTTGTAAACGAGGTAATAAGCATCCCCCTTGCCAATATCGAGCCGCCGCCTTCTTTTGCCCTCAATAGCGGAGGACATATAAAGGGAATAGGCAAGCTGGAAAACGGCAAACGATTAATACTGGTTCTGGATCCCAGCCTGATTATTGACGGAGCATTTGGTAGTGATTCCGATGGCTCAAAATCGGGAAATCCGGGTAAAACAGAAACAGGACGGGAGGAGCGAAGCACCTTGGATGAACAGCAACTTGTAAATCTGAAAATCGGCAACGAAGAATTCGGCATTAACATAATGAATGTTCAGGAAATAATCCGCCTGAACCATATAACCAATGTGCCGGGAGCGCCCGATTATGTAAAAGGTGTGGTGAATCTCAGAGGCAATGTTCTTCCTGTGATTGATCTTCGCAGAAGATTTGAGCTGGAGGACAGAGATCTGACAGATTCCGACAGAATCGTGGTTGTTACATATCAGGGTAAGGCAACCGGTCTGATTGTGGATTCGGTATCTGAAGTCCTTCAGATTCCCGGCAAGGATATTGAACCTCCGCCGGAGGTTGTATCCGGAGTAAGGTCCCGCTTTATCGACGGTATCGGCAAGCTCAACGGAGGAAAACGTTTTATAATAATCCTCAACATTGCCGAGATCCTTGGTAAGAGCAAACAGGAGGAACCGGACGACCTCTTTGGAGAAGAATCTTTTTTTGAGGAAAAGCCGGTGACTTCCATCGGCGCTGAACCGGAAATAATTGAGGAAATTATTGAAGAACCTGTGGAGGAATATCATCCTGAAGAATTCCAGGAAGAGATTATAGACGAAATGGAAATGATGGTTGATATGATGGAAGAGGTTCATGAGGAACCGGTAGAAGCAATAGTGGAAGATCTTCCGGCTGAAGACCCGCTTGCAGGGCTTATGGAAGAGCCTCCCCAGGAGGCACCTCCGAAGCCTAAGTCGAAAAGCACAAAGAAAAAGAAATAAAAACGCCAGGGGATCCCTCTTTGGTGAGGGATCCCCCGGTTAGTTAAATTGTGGAGGATTGCAGATGATTTCCGTCTTTCTGATTGACGATTCGGTTCTGATACGCAAGAGAATTACACGAATTCTCGATTCTGACAGAAGAATTCAGGTTATAGGTTCCGCTTCAAACGGTGAAGAAGCCCTTCAGAAACTTGAGACTATAAAACCTGATGTGATTACTCTTGATGTAGAAATGCCCAAGATAAACGGCCTCGAATTTCTCAAACTCATTGGGAAAAAGAGCGATATTCCGATTATCATGTTAAGCGCCCTTACAAAACAGGGAGCGGATGTAACAATCAAAGCCCTTGAACTGGGCGCCATTGATTTTATATGCAAACCCACAGCATCAGATCCGACACAGATGGAGAAATTTTCAAAAGAGTTGATATTAAAGATCAGATCAGCAGCTTTGATGAAAAAAGACAGCAAAATCCAGAGACCTGCTGCAGCTTCCAATGGAAGTTCAGCAGCAAGACCTTCAGCATCAGCATTAAGTTCAATTGATTTATCATCATTCAAAAAGAAACTGTCGAACCCGGCGGTAGCCATAGGCATATCAACCGGAGGTCCTAAGACGCTGTTGCATGTTATCCCGGAAATTCCGGCAGATTTTCCTGCGCCTATTTTTGTGGCGCAGCACATGCCTCAGGGCTTTACAAAATCACTGGCTGAAAGACTCGACAGTATAAGCAAGATTCAGGTAAAGGAAGCTCGTAACGGAGAAGCGGTAAAACCGGGAACATGTTATATCGCCCCCGGAGACAATCATCTTACAGTAATGAACATGAGCCTTTCCAAAGGAAAAATGGTGAAGGTATCAGACCAGCCCCGTGAATCATTATACAAACCATCAGTAGATATCATGTTTGAATCCATAGCAGAAATATATGGCGGAGATGCCATTGCCATCGTAATGACGGGAATGGGCACTGACGGCACAAAAGGCATTAAAGTAATAAGAAACAGAGGCGGCAAAACGATTGCTGAAGACAAGAGTTCATGTATTGTTTATGGCATGCCCAGATCTGTGATCGAAGCAGGACTGGCTGATTTTGTCCTGCCGGCGCCTGATATACCGAGCTTACTTAAATCCCTTTTAAAACCCGGTGCAGTAATGTCAAAATAAACACCCAAACGACATACAAATTAAATTGGGAGAGTGAAAAGATGAGTGGAAAAGCCCTGGACCCTTCTGTTCTTATATTGAAAAGTCTCAACGAAGACGACCAGATTTCCGTTATAAGGGAAATCGGTAGAAATAAAAAATCCGGGTTTCTGCCCCAATTGATTGATTTGCTTCCTGATTCAACCGGTGGTTTGAGGGAAGCTATTGTCGATGCTCTCAGTGCATTCGGCGGCAAGACAGTCGTTAAACATATGGTCAAACTTCTCTGGAATGAGAACTGCACAGCCCGTAATGACGCCATTGAAATTATTGAGAACATCGGTTCCGCCGGTATGCCGGTTCTTATACCTTTGCTTAGTGATCCTGATGAAAATATCCGCAAATTCGTAGTTGATATCATGGGAAATATTGCGGATCCCGAGCCTGTGGAAGAGCTGATTCGTCTGCTTCAGGATCCGGATGTAAATGTTCGTGCAGCAGCAGCGGAAAGTCATGGTAAAATAAGGGATCCGAGAGCAGTTGAGCATCTTGTGAATATGCTCAGCGACAATGACTGGGTTATGATGTATGTTATTGAAGCTCTGGAAAACTTTGATAATCCTGAAGTTTTGCCCCAGATCCTGCCGCTGATAAACAACGATAATCCTATGATTGCCTTATCAGCATTAAAAACAATAGGCAGTGCCGGCGATGAGACAATTATTCCCTCTCTGGCGGAGCTTCTCGGGGAAAAATCAGAAGCGACGGACGCCTATATTATTCAGGCAATATCTGAGATACTTCAGAAAATGGATGTGGATTTTACACCAGAGGCAATGTCCAAAATGGTGGAAAAACTCAATGTTATACTGGAAAACCTGGAAAATGAGGATGAAGAAGTCAGCGAACAGGCTGCATATCTACTGTCAAAGATACAGTCCCCTGAGAGCGTGGATTCCATTGTAAGGTTCTGTATCAATAAAGAAGAGATACCGGAAACAATAAAAGAGATCCTTTCCCACCCCGACAAGTATTATACCAAAGCAATACTTGAACAGCTCAATGCTGATGAATGCCCCAACTATGTATTTTTCATCGAGGCTCTGGGCAATTCCCGGAACGAGGAAGTTCTTGACTACCTTTACAACCTTCTGAAATCCGATTCCGAAGAGATACGGATAGCAGCGGTTAACGCTATCGGAAGCGTCGGTAAACAAGCCGGTGGTAAGAATGTGATTCCGATGCTTAAAGACCCGGTGGGCCATGTAAGGAGAACCTCTGCCCGCTGTCTTGGCGAGCTTAAATGCAAAAAATCCATCCCGGCTCTTCTGGAGACGCTGAGTGATGTTTATGAAGATGTAAGGATGGAGGCAGCGAAATCTCTGCTGCTTTTCGACGAAAACGAATACAGGGAAAAAATCGTAAGCCTGCTTGAGGAGAAGAACGAAAACCAGAAAGTGGTAGCTTTGTTTATTGTATCCAAACTGAAGAGTATTGGGGATTTTGAGGAAAAAATATTGAATCTTCTTCAGGATATGAGCTGGAAAGTCAGAAAATATGCGGTAAGCTGCCTTGAACCTCTTGAAAGCAAAGCTGCAGTGGATAATCTTATTCTTGCCCTTGATGACGACAGCAGTGAAGTCAAGATGCGGGCAATCAATGTATTATGCCGCAAAGGTCTTCCCGAATCCCTTGAAGTGCTGCTGCCGCTTCTTACAGACAAGGATGTATGGGTGAGATACGAAACAGCCCGGGGACTCAGACATTTCAACCAGCAGGAAGCAAAAGAAGCCCTTATGAGATGTCTTGAAGACGAATCTCCTGTGGTTCAGGTTTCCGCCCTTGAATCCCTGGAAGAATACGGCGGAGAAGATGTGATAAGCGCAGCAGAAAAGCTGCTTGATTCTCCCGATTTTGAAGTAAGAGACGCGGCAGAACAGATTTTATTCAATCTGCAGCCCGGAGGTGATTTTGATGAACCTTTTGGAGAATGATTTTAAACTTTTCCGGGACTACATCTACGAACTCACCGGTATGCACTTTCCTGACAATAAGAAGTATATAATCGAGAGGCGTCTGCAGAAGCGGATGGAAGACCTTGGCTGCGACACGATCAAAGATTATTACCGCCTCTTAAAAGCAGACAGCAGAGGTTCTGAAGTTGTCAACCTTATCAATATTATGACAACCAACGAGACTTACTTTCACAGGAACCTTCCCCAGCTTGCGATTCTGAGTGATGAAATATTCCCGATGATGATCAAGGATAAAATAGCTCGCAACGACAAGTTCATAAAAATCTGGAGCGCAGCATGTTCAACGGGTGAAGAACCCTACACAATATCAATGCTTCTGCTGGAGAATCTGCCTAACCCGGCGGGATGGAATATCCAGATTCTTGCCAGCGACATCAACCGCAATGTTCTGAATGCTGCACGCCGGGGGACCTATTCAAGCAGATCAGTGAAGGATGTACCACCTGCACAAATCAAAAAGTATTTTTTATCTACTAACGGCTCGTTTGAAGTGAAGCCACAGGTTAAACAGTTTGTGAGATTTTTCAGCATGAACCTTGTGGATGAAAAGCAAATGAGCACAGTAAGAGGAGTGGATATCGTATTCTGCCGTAATGTGCTGATCTATTTTGATGATATTTCAAGGAAGAAAACTGTGGGACTACTCTATGACAGTATGCGAAAAGGCGGATATATCTTCCTTGGACATTCGGAATCCCTCAGCAGAATAAGCACTTCTTTCAAGATTTGTAAGTTCAAGAATGGGATTGTCTATAAAAAAGAGTAAACAAAACCTTGCCTGACCAGAGAAAACTAACATAACCGGAGGAATGAATATGGCATCCATACTCGTTGTTGACGATTCAAAGACTATCAGAAATCTTTTGGCATATATTCTTAAATCAAAAAATTACAAGGTAGATACCGCTTCCGACGGGTTAATCGCCCTGGAAAAGGTATTCAGCAACACATACGATCTGGTAATTACGGACATCAACATGCCCCGTATGGACGGATTTAAACTGATCGAATCAATCAGGGAGGAAGAATCATATAAATTCCTGCCTATCATAGTATTAACAACAGAAGCAAAAGAAGAAGCCCGCAGACTTGGTATAAAAAAAGGCGCCAACTTGTATCTAACCAAACCTTCCGACCCCCAGACACTTGTTGCTTATGTAAAAATGCTGCTGGCATCCAATGGCGGAAAAAATCCTGCTTAACGGAGAATAACCATGAGCGAAGAACAAAAAGACATACAGGGAGAAATGATGGATGAATTCCTGAGCGAAGCTCTCGATTTGGGAGCCGCCATTGCTGATATGGTGGAACGCCTCAGGGACAATCCGGAGGATGAAGAAGTTTTCAGTGAGCTATTGATGCACATTGAGATTATGAATGCATCCGCTGCAATTTCCGAACTAGCAGAAATAGTGAGACTCGGAGGAGGAATTGAAAAACTCCTCCGGGGTATGATGCATAACAAATCACTGGACAGATTTGAATCACTGGATATGCTGTCCATGTCGGTGGAAGTATTGCTCGATGTCATCAATAACTATGCAAAAGGCGAAACAAAGCCTGTGGACATTGAAGAGATAGTTTCGAGTATCGATGTTCTGCTGGAAGGCGCACCTGCCGCAGAACAGGATATGGGACTGGGAATATCTCTTGATGATGAAGAACAGGCAGAATCTGAAGAAGAGGACAGTTCAGTATCAAAAGAGCTTCAGATTAAGTTTTTTGCCGATGCAGTATCACAACACCTGCTTACTATTGATGAAACTCTCGATCAGATAAATATAAATCCCGATCGGGAGGCAATAAGCTGGCTGATAAGAAGCCTTCAGGGTATCAAGGGTGCTTCAGCTTTTATTAAGAACCCGGAAATACTGATGAGGGCAGATGCTCTTGAGAACGAATTTGTCGAGTTGCTCAACACAACGGGAGAGATAGAAAAATCTAATCCGCTTTTCCTTGATATATCAGATTTTTCCCAGGGTATCAGAAACTTTATCGAGGATATAAGAGATGTAACCCTTGAGGAAACAGTGGAAGATCGCCATGAATCCAAAGCTGAGGGCGGCATACCCACAATTAAAGCTTCATCGGATTCGTCAAAATCAGAAGAAAGCCTGAAAGTAAGCATCAGAAAGGTTGACAGGCTCATGAACTGCATTGAGGAGCTTATGACCCTCAACACCAAAATGCTTACATTCAGAAATCAGGTGGCATCAGACGAAAAACTGGCAGCATTTGGAAAAGAAATGACCTCAATTTCCCAGTTCTTTGAGAAACTGACGGAACAGCTCTACAAACAAATGCTTAATGTTCGAATGATGCCCGTAAAATCACTGTTCAACAAGTTTAAAAATGTTATCGAAACCATATCAGTTGAGCAGAAGAAAAAGATTAAGGTCGCCATTACAGGTGAAAATACGGAAGTTGACAGAGTGGTTCTGGAAAGTCTGAAGGATCCGCTGATCCATCTTATCAGAAACGCAGTGGACCATGGTGTGGAAAAACCTGAAGACAGACTTGCCACAGGTAAGAACGAAATGGGACATGTAAGTCTCAGTGCGTTTAATGATGTTAACTCTGTAGTTATAGAAATTGAGGATGATGGAAAAGGTATCGACTATATCAAAATCAGGGATAAAGCTATTGAGAAGGGCCTGATCAGCGCTGACGAGGCAGCTATGATGTCGCGGCAGGAAATTCTCAAGATTATCTTTGCCCCTGGCTTCAGCACCGCAGAAAAGGTAACAGACCTTTCAGGCAGAGGCGTAGGTATGGATGTGGTAAAAACCGGAGTGGAAAAACACGGCGGAAGTATTACCATCCATACGGAAAAGGGAAAAGGCACCTGTTTTGTAATCAGGCTCCCACTGTCTATGTCTATGGTTGACACCCTTGTGGTGCGGGGCGGAAACGAACTGTTTGCCATTCCCACTGATGGAATTGAGAAGATTCTCAAAGTCAGTGATTTTGACCTGAAGACCATTTACAGCAAAGCAGTATTCCCGACAAACGGCGATACGATACCGTTCAGAAAAATATCTGAGGTATTCGGCGTGGATTCTTTCGAAGAATCGTCGGGGCAGCAGTTTATGGTTATTATTAACAGCGCAGGCAGAAAGATTGCCCTTGGGCTTGACGAGATAATCGGAAAGCAGAAGGTAGTAATCAAAAACCTGGGCAACTACCTGAAGAATGTGCAGGGTATATCCGGCGCCTGTATTCAGGGAGACGGCAGCATCATACTTGTTGTTGATCTGGCGGATATATTCAGTTCTGCGGTTGCAGCCTAATCAGGCAACATCGCCGCAAAGCGCCCGGATAGCGTGTCCCAGATCATCTTCCGAACTTGCAAGAAGCAGCTTATCTCCGGCTTTGATAATAAGCCGGGGGTGAGCTACAACAAATTCATCGTTTCGAAGAACACCGGTAATGCGGGCATGCTCAGGGAACTCCATTTTACCGATTTCAGTATCGACTACAGGCATTTTGGCGGTAATAGTGATTTCGTAAATAAGAATTTTGCCGCCCATATATTCGACAAGAGGTTTTACATAAAATGATTCAACGCTTTTTTCGAGAAGCGAAACAATCATTTCCGTCTTGTCAAAAACATGATCGACTCCAAGCTGTTTAAATACGCTTAAATTGTCAGGATTGTTAACGGTGGTTACCGTTTCAGGGATATTGAAGTAATCCTTTGCGATTTTGCAGCAAACCAGATTGAGGTTATCCCACGGAGTAACGGCAATAAGCAAACCGGCTTCTCTTGCTCCGGCTCTTTCAAGCGTATCCGGGCTGGATTCATCGCCCGCCACTGTAGTGACTTTGTACCGTTTTTCAATAGCTGCGCAGACTCTTGGGTCCCTATTGACGGCACAAACTTCAAAACCTTTGGAAAGTATTGCCTCGGCGAGGGGAAACAGAACCTTGCCTCCGGCTATAACTATAACTTTCAACTGCATCCTCCCTTTGGGGACGGCGTCGGGGGATCCCACGCCGATTTTTTTATTATTTCAAAAGCCATTTCAGTTTTCCTCCGTTTTGGCTCCGGGAACAAATTCCATTGTAAAATGCATTTCAGGGAATTTGCGCGGCAGTTTGAGAAGATTATGAACAACAAAACCGGTATAAAGTCTTTCAAGCCAGGAGGATGTGGGCCAGCCGAGATGCACATTCACCTTCTTATCAGGGAACTCTGTTTTCAGAATGCCAAGAAGGGATTCCATTTCATCGTCGATTCCCCAATATGACAGAACAGAAAGAACAAAATGGTTTGCCTGAAGTTTGGCAGGTGCCGTAATTCTCTGCAGACCATAGGTGATATAGACCGCGTCGGTAATATCTTCCTTAAAGATGTCCTTGGGTCTGACGAAGTGGATATGGATGTCTCCGCCTTTAATTGTTCTGATAAAGTCAAGAATTTCTTTTGACTTGTCGAACTTTTTCTCCATTTCCCTTTCGGGGTCCTTAAAGTATTTGGTTGTTACATATCCAAAAATCACCATAAGGACGGAAGTTACAATCCATAATTCCGCTCCAAGTCTTTTGTGAATAAAAATGTATATGAATACTGCAATAAACAATATAAGCATTACAAAATTCTTTATAAGGCTTGTTTTATACTCCCTGATGGTTTTGAAACCTTCAAAAAGCCTGTATGTGAGAAGTGCTGCAAGATTAAGCACAAAAGTAGCCACAAGGCCAATGGCATACATATCGGCGACGAGATTCTGATTTCCCTGAGTTACCAGAATAACCAGAGAGAAGAAAGCTGCCATAAACAGGATGATTATATAATGGGCGCCAAAACGGTTTGGTTTTATAAGCCACCCTACCCCGAACCGTTCGGAGATGGTCGTCATAAGTTCGACGCCTGCAATCATTGCGGTATTTACAGCAAAGGAAAGCGTAACGATTGCAGCTATCACCACAATAAATGAGAGGGCATGTCCCCCAAGCATCTTTGCATATGAAGTAATAAGATCGCCGGGATGTTCAGCGGGGCTTGCCACCTGTGAAAGTGCAAGGATGGAAATCAGAGGAGTTACTATGCCGATAAAGCAAATAAGGAAAATATATGCTCCCCTTATAACTTTCCAGTGTTCCACCACCTTCTGAGTCTGAAGAACGGATTCTATACCGGAATAAGCTAAAATGGTTGACCCTACGCCAATGACAATATATTCAAACATCATCACCAGATTTTTATGAGAAAAATTGGTGTATGTCTGGCTAAGGGAATTTTTGATTACGCCGACACTTTCAGGACTTGTGTTGAACATTCCCAGTGCTGCGGTAATACCGATTACATAGGTTACAAATATGAAAATGGAGAATGTTACTTTTGCATTTTCCTTAATACCCATCAGGTTCAAACCTGTGATAATCCAGATAATGGCAAGTTCGAGGGCAATTTTCCAGAAGGGGCTTATACTCATCAGCGACGATAGATTTTCTATGGCGCTGATGGACGAAATTGCAGCAGTATTAACATAGTCAACAAGAATGGAAGACGCTGCTATCAGCGAGATGCTTCTGCCATAAACAAGATAGGAAAAATTGTAAACGCCGCCGCCTATGATTTTCAGTTTTTCAAGAATCTGCCCGATTTCGGTCATACTGAAGGAATAAAGAGCAACAAGGCCTGCGGTGAGCGTCACAAAGAACATGGCATCATATCCCACATATCTGAAAGCTTCAGCAGGTGCATAAAAAATGGATGTAAGCACATCCATAACAGTAATTACGCCGACACCGAGAAATCCCAGATAAATAGTGCCAAACTTATTGTAAAACAGTGCTTTGCTGTTTCTGGTAATAAGAAATATAAAAAGGGTAACAACAGCAATACCGATAACAACCGGCAGAAGCTGGGCTTTGCCGAACAGGTTGGTGTTGGCGGAAGCCTGTATTGAAAGTGCAAACATATTTATATACCAGCATTTTTATATATTTTGGATTTTCCCGTAATTATATTGGGTTTAATTCGAGAAAACAAGTATTTTTCTTTTTTTTCAGAAAAAAAGGTATTATTGTTTGTTAATGTTTTCGGAAGCGGCTGGAGTAAAGGGAGTTGATGGGGAGTTTTTTTTTGTAAGGAGGGAAATCTTATTCAGGAAGACAATATTAGCCTTTGAAAATCTGTTAGGTATTACGAGGTATTACAATGAGGAACAAAGCTGTTTTTACAGGCATTATGGCTGTTTTGATAATGCTGCAGTTTGTCGTTTGCGGCGGACACCCGGGGATTTTTGCAAAAGAAAAAACTCAGACTGTTGCTGCACATATTTTAACTGATGATGATTCGCCTTCTCCGGGAGCCACAGGTTCGGCAACACCGGCAGGAGCTTCACCCACATCAGTGGTTTCAGCTTCACCCTCAGGCAGTCCGGCAGTTGGAATGCCTTCGAATACTCCAGTTTCATCGCCGTCGGTTTTTTCACCGGTTCCCAACGGCACAGTTTCCCCATCACCAAAGGGAACTCCATCAGCTTCACCGTTTGTGGTTCCCACACCACAGCTTAGCCCTGCGCCGGTTCTTTCTCCTGAAGAAGCAAAATACAGAAGGCAGAATCGTGCTTTTCTGCGCTCACAGCTCGAAAGCTTTATTAAAAATGATTCAGTATGGAAGAACTGTAAAGTTGGCATATACTGCTCGGTAATGGATACAGGCGAGGAGATTTTTTCTAAAAACGGCAGCACACCGATGATTCCCGCTTCGAATATGAAAATCGTTACTTCCGCCACTGCTCTTGGACTTCTGGGACCTCAGTTTCAGTTTGAGACATCTGTATGGGGCGGCAAGGTTAACAATGGTGTTCTTCAGGGAAACCTTTATCTGAGGGGAACAGGGGATCCCACATTTGTGGAGCCTTTCACCAATGAACCAACAGGCGTTTTCTACAAAATGATACAGGTTCTTAAGAAAAAGGGGATCAAAGAGATCGAAGGGGATCTGGTAGGCGATGATTCAGCTTTTGACAGAGAGTTTCAGGGCAGAGGATGGAAAACCCGCTATATGCTGGAAGAATACGCAGCACCGGGCGGAGCACTTTCCATCAATGCCAATCTTGTTCAGATAAATGTGGCAGGAGCTAATGTAAAGCTGCTTCCGGCAAATACCGCAATGCAGATTCAGAGGACAGCTTCACAGGGAGCCATTGCAATAACAAGAATACTGGGAACAGACACAATAACGATAAAAGGAAACGGCAACGGCGGAAGGACTGTAACGGTCCACAACCCTTCCCGTTTTACCACGTCGGTTTTTGCGGAAATGCTTAAAAGCGAAGGGATTAAAATCAGAGGCAAAGTAAGACTGATCAACAATTCCGATGCGGATTATATGTCTAAAACATTCAAGCTCTGCTTCCACAAATCACCGAACCTTCTTAAAATAGTGAGACAGATTCTCAAAGAATCAGACAACCTCTGCGCTCAGCATGTTTTTAAAGCTATCGGATATTACACCAAAGGTAAGGGAACCTGCGATAATTCACTGGAATCGGTCAGAGAATTCCTTAAATCCTGCGGCGTTGATCCATCCGGGCTTATTATGGTTGACGGCAGCGGTCTTTCAGAATACAACCGTATTTCACCCAAACTTTTCTGTGAAATTCTCAATGCGATGTATAAGCATCCTCAGGGAAAAAATTTCTACAATGCTCTTTCCATCGCAGGTAAAGACGGCACCCTTTCGTATCGTATGACGGATTTGAGAGTTAATGCAAAAACCGGAACACTTACAGGCCATATTGGTCTTTCCGGTTATGTGGTAACAAGGGGAGGACAGATAGTTACCTTCTCGATTCTTACCAATAAGAACCCCTACTCCAACGGAGCTATCAGGGGAAACGAGGATCGGATCGTCCGCATCCTGGCAAATTTTGGAGATAAACTTTGAAACTAAGCGATTTTGATTATTACCTTCCCGAAGAACTTATAGCACAGGAACCACCGGCAGAGAGGACAGGCTCAAGGCTGATGATAGTCAGCAGGCCTGATTCTGCAATTTATCATGGAAAATTTCCGGATATCACAGGATACCTGAAAGAAGGGGATCTTCTTGTGCTTAATGACACGAAGGTGATTCCCGCCCGTTTATGGGGAGAAAAGGAGAACTCAGGCGGAAAGGTTGAGCTTCTGCTTCTGAATATGGCTGGCGAAAATACATGGGAAACTCTGGCGAAGCCAGGGAGAAGGGTTCAGCCCGGGCATATTCTAACTTTTGGCGGCGGAGTTCTGAAAGGCGAGGTTGTGGGAAGAACGGATCAGGGTACAAGGCTCGTTCGCTTCAATTCGGACCATTTTATGGAAGATTTGCTGAAGCTTGGAGAGGTTCCCCTGCCCCATTATATAAAGAAGCCTCTTGAGGATAAAGACCGTTATCAGACGATATATGCAAAATACGACGGTTCTTCAGCCGCGCCTACAGCGGGCCTTCATTTTACGGATGAGATCTTTGATATACTAAAAAACAAGGGTGTGGAGACTGAGTATCTCACACTGCATATCGGTCCGGGCACTTTCAGGCCTGTAAAAACGGAAAACATCGAAGATCATGATATGCACAGCGAATACTATAAAATAAAGCGTGAAACTCTGGAAAGAATTCTGAAGGCTAAAAAAGAAGGCAGAAGAATCATACCAGTGGGCACAACCGCCACAAGGACCCTTGAAACAGCAGCAGGAAAGCTGGAGGCACTGAATGGCTCCGGTGGTTTGGATTTTCCGGATGAAATACTTGAAGGCTGGACAAATATATTTATTTATCCCGGATACAGATTTAAGCTTACTGACGCGCTTATCACAAACTTTCATCTCCCGAAATCAACTCTGCTGATGCTCGTTTCAGCGCTGGCAGGCAGGGAATTTATGCTGAAAGCCTATAATGAAGCTGTAGCTGAAAAGTATCGTTTCTTCAGTTTTGGGGATTGTATGTTTATACAGTAAATGCTTTGAGGGCGTTTCCCTGAGAGCCGAGAAGTTCAACAGCATTATCGGCAGTTTTTTCATCGGGGAAAATACCGTAAACAGCAGAACCACTACCTGACATAAGGGCGCCGAGGGCGCCTGTTTTCATTAGAGCCTGTTTTACTTCAGCAATTACAGGATGTTTCTTTATTACAAGATCCTCAAAATCGTTAAAGAGGGCTTCTGCAATGCATCTCATATCTTTTTTATAAATGGCGCGCATGAACTCATCAAGTCCCCTGCCCCGGCTCGAATAGTTTTCTTCGTCCCATATTCTGTAAACTTCGGCAGTTGAAATACCAAATGGCGGGCATATCACCACGAGGGGAAGTCTGGGCTTCATTCCGGCGCCTACATTGGAGAGTTTTTCTCCCTTACCCTTTCCTGTGGCAAGTCCGCCTTTCAGGAAGAAGGGCACATCTGCACCGAGCTGAGCTGCATAATTGATCATGTCAGCTTCAGGGAGATTGAGATTCCATATTTTATTAAGCCCGCGGAGCGTGCACGCTGCGTCGCTGCTGCCTCCACCTAAGCCTGAGCCTATGGGGATATTCTTTTTGAGGATAATTTTTGCGCCTTTGTTTATATTCTTGACTCTGCGCAGAAGGTTAGCAGCACGGAAAACGAGATTTTTTTCCGTTTCCTTCAGTGAAGTGCTGTCGGTCTGAACTTCGATATCTCTTGCAGCTTCTGAAAAAGTTAGTTCATCATACAGAGAAATTGTCTGAAACACAGTGTTTATTTCATGGAATCCGTCTTTCCGTTTTTCTCCGATTTCCAGCACATAGTTTATCTTTGCCGGAGCTTTCATTTTTAATATATTCTGACTCATACAAACAGCCTTTCAACGAAGTTCTGATGCTTATTCTCCACCTGCTGCAATGTCTATTGCATAAAAAACATAATTGGATATATTCACTTACAACCCGCTAAACCCTTCTTGTTGTTTTTTCAAAAAATATCATGATTTTATGGTTTATCTTTAATAATGGAGAGGATGTTTTATGAGGATTTTGGGGAGCGTAATGGGGACCGTTGAGGACCGTTGGAGGGAACTTTTTTGAAAAAAAGTTTCCTCCAAGCCACCTTCAAAAAACTTTCAGAGACACATTTTACTTTACAAAAACCATGTTCATTACTGCATAACGGGTTTGAATTTTTCGTAAAATTCAACACATTCCCTGAGATCAGACACAGGCTTCAACCGCTTCAAAATTATGCTCCGTCAACTTTGGCTGGAAGCTGCTGAAGCAGCTTTAAAGCAGAGTTCAGATTGAATATAACCACGGGATAAATCCCGTAGCTGTTCTTATTGTGTCAGGCATGAAAACATTATATCATTTAGTTTTTTTACAGAGGCTGAGCAGTTACAAAACATGAGTATTGGACTTGTGATTTGAGTGGTTTTTGCAAATACGATTGTAGTGCAATATAACTCAGCAACAGGCGGAGCTTGCGATTCGGTGAGATAAACGGTTTACATCGAAGCTGTAGGGGGTGGGCAATACCAATGAATTAAGACATGGATTTATATAATCGCTCACGAGGCTTGTATCGATTTGCCCAGCTCCCGGAGAAAACTTTTTGAAAAAAGTTTCCTCCGGACCTTCTTCCCAAAACTTTTGGAATTGGGGACCGACCGGGGGGATTTGGACCGACCAGGGTTTGGGGACCGTTGGAGGGGACCACGCTTTTTTTGGAAGAGCAGGTTTACCTCCGAAACTCCTCCCTTGAAAAACAAGAGTATTTGGTTGGGGGGTTGAGTGGATTTTTACTAACTCAGTGGCATTGGGTTAAAGGTTCCAGGGGCGTCTGGCTTAGCGGGAAACAACCAAATCCGATATTGAAACAGGTTCAGAGTTTTTCCGCTTTTTTTATGCATTCAAGCAAAACCGGGTTATCAGGGGACAATTCGAGGGCTTTTTTGTAATAGAAGATTGCCTTGTCTTTCTTCAGATAATGATAATAAATATCGCCGTAAAGTTTAAACCCTATCATATAACGGGTCGGTCTGTTAACCATTTTATTGAAGAAGCACTGCGGGTATTTTGGTCCTTCGGAAATGGACATATATTCGTTAACTTCGTCTATAAGGGTAGGCAGATCCTCATCAAAACTCATGTCCGGCATTTCTGACAGAATTGACAGAGTCTGTTTTACCTCAACCTCAGGCCTGTGTATCTTTTTCACATACAGTTCCCTGTAAAACCTCTCATGTTTGAATACATCATCGGGGTTAATCTCTGCACCGAGGATGTTCTTCTTATACAGAAGAGCGTATTCACGGACAAAAAGACCTCTCTGGTAGATTGTGGGCTTCCATTTGTCCATCAGGTCTATAAGTTCATCAAGTTTTTTAAGAGCGCTTTTTCTATCTCCCGTTTCGGTATAAAGCACAGCAAGGCTCATAAGGATATCTATCTTATAATCTTTTTCGATTTCATCAGAAGTCAGGGACTTTTCGAAACGCTCAATTGCTTTTTTTCTTTCGCCTGTAAGGACATAAAGCTGGCCAAGGGAAGCATTTAATAGTCCGCTTTCTTTGTTTTCAACTGTTTGGGAGGTTACTTCAGCAAGTTTTGCATCTTCACGCCATTTTTCGTCTTTTTTAATTTTCCGATCGGCGCCTCTCATCAGGAGTGCATCCATATACATAACCTTCTGAATATCTCCGGGAGCTTCTATCTCTTTTGTTTTTTCAAAATATTGAAGGGCGGAATCGGGATCATCCATAAGCAGGGAATTGTTAACCAGTCTGTGCAGAGGCAAAGTGCTTTTGGGGTCTTTTTCCGCTGCGGTTTTGTAATAACCCTGTGCTTTTTCCAGCTCTCCCCTATTCCAGTAAATTTCACCTTTTGCAACAAGAGCCTGTGAGCTGTCGGGGTTTTCCTTCAGGATTTTATCAATCTGCTTCTCTGCCTGTTCATAACGGCTTTCGCGAATCATCCTGAAGACATCCCGCATTCCTGGATCAGGACCAGGCACATTGGCTTCCGGTGTTCCCGGAGGCAAGGGGGCGCCGTTGATGGGTCTTGGTCCGCCGCCATTTATTCTTTCCGGTCGTTTCTGATTAATTATATCAGGTGGAGTCAGATTGCCAACCATTTCAACATCAAACCTAAGGTTTGGCTGAAGCACCATTGCAGTCAGTTTCCCTGCAAAAAAGAAAACTGCGGCATGGAATATAATCGCAACTGCCAGAAATATTAATATCCCGGAATTTCCGGAATTTAAAATGGGCTTTCTGCGGAAAGCCCGATTTTTTGCAGTGTCTTTATTCCGCATTAAAATATTATGGATCCTTGTCAGCTTTAATAATCATATTTTCTTTGGTATAGGTAACAATAACAGGGCTTCCCATACCGGTCATCACTATCTGTGCGATTCCCGCTCCGCCACCGTCGGGTTTAATAGTGGCATACGAACCCTTTGTAAGGTGGATTTCGATCTTGTCGCTTCCGACCAGTACGCTGTTGCGGGAGCTTCCTTCCAGAACGGTAAAGCTCTCTCTCGCCGCCACTTTTATGGTCAGATTGTATGTTCCTTTTCCCATCATAGGGAATAATTCCAGCTCGTTGAGATCCTTTGTGATTTCATACTTTTCCTGAGCGGGATCCATTCTTTCCCCATTAATACGGAAAATATTCAGGGGCATACAGTCTTTATCCAGAGCAACCATAGGCGAACCTGCTGCAGGTGTTTCGCCTTCAGTGGGCTGAACCTCATCGGAAGGCGGACTCGGTTTTTCCACAGGCATCGCTGTGGACTCAACCGGTTTATCGAGATTGTTCATCAGTTTTTTTGCATAATGAACTCCGACAACCGAGCAGGCTGTGATAATTATAAACAAAAAAAGCAGAATATAGAAGTATACTGCGCTGCAACCTTTTCTTTTTTCCTTACGCTCTGTGAGATCGCCTATGGATTTCTTGGAATCTTCATCGGTGAGAAGAATCTTAAACAGAAGAACGGAAGCTTCCTCACGCAAACCCCGTTCTGCAGCTATTCCGGAAAATCTGTTGAGAGCGCCCTGGGGGCTGTCCGTTGATTTCAGAATAACTTCCATTTCCTTATCGGATATAAATTCGCCTATTCCATCGGAAAAAACAAGAACTGTATCATCAGGGAAAAGATGATCAATTTTGAAATCGATGACAATATCAGAACCTGCGCCGAGGAGGCGGCCGTCAGACATACCTGTGGAAAGGGCTTCCTTTACAGTCAATCCCCTGATGCGGGCTTCCTGTGAAAGACGGGACTGGGAGCCGGAAATGGTGGTGATTTCACCCTGACGGATTCTGATAATCTTACCGGTGCCCACATGTCCGGTGAACATTCTGTCGCCCACGAGAAATGCCGCAGAAAGACTCAGGTTTACATTCACATTGTCTTCAATGCATTTATTGAAAACCGTAAGATTTATCTTGTCGAAAAGACCCCGGATAGCTGCTTCAAGGCCCGGAAAATCCTTTTCAGACCTGAATTCGTTGAAAATATTGGATGTAAAAAACTCGGTAACAAGGGCTATTGCCAGTTCCGATGCGTGGCTTCCATCCCTGAATGGAGCCATATCGTCAGCAACTGCTGCAAGCAGCACCTGTTTGCCTTTGAGTGTTTTCGATTTTTTCAGGACAAAGGCATCACGGGCAAAAATATTCTGCTGACTGCCTGTATATGATGAATATTCGTCATAGGTAAATGCAAATGTCTGCGCCATAGGGCTTATTTCTCCGCTGGATTGATATTGTCGTAATAATCTCTGATTAGGTTTTTATACTGATCAGGGATATTTTCTCTTTTCACTGCCTCTTCCCCTGCAGTTTTATACCGGGCATATGTATCTCCGGGACTGGCATAAGCTTTATCGCCTGTTCTCGGAGCACCTTTCTGCCAGGTTCTCATACTTCTGATTGTGGGACCTTTGTTAATTTTTCCGCTGACTTTACCTGTGGCAGTATTGAATTCATTCCTCTGAGCATCATAAATTTTCTCAAATTCAGCTTTCATATCAGGTTTCTCGCTGTTGATGCGTTTGGCATATTTTTCACCGCTTTTGGTGGAGCCATTCTTCATTTCCTTATTTGTGGTGCCTTTTCCGAAGTCGCCTTCGAAGCTGCCTTTAGTTTCCCTGAACTCCTTGCCTTTGGTCTGACTATCGGGAATTTCCTTACCGGAGCCGTCTCCTGCTATTTCCTTCTTGCTTCCATCCAGTCTTTTATCCATGTCATCCATCATGTCCTGAAGGTCTTCCATTTCCTTCTGCCTCTGCTGGAACTGATCCGATTCCTGCTTCATACTCTGAGCAGCTTTGTCAGGTTTTCCCTGTTTAAGCTCTTCAAGGGCTTTTTCGATATTATCGGCTTTTATGCCCGCTTTTTCCATTTCCTGTTTCAGCTTATCGATTTCTTTTGCGAGCTGCTGTTTTTCAGATTCTGACAGATTTCCTTTTTCAAGTTTTTTTGCCAGTTCCTGAGCTTTGCGGGACAACTGATCGTATCCGCTCTGCTCTTTTTCTTCCTTGCCTGATTTTTCCGAACTTAATGATTTTTTGAGCTGCTGTTCCATTCTTTCAAGTTCTTCTTTCCTCGCTTCGTCGTCGGCAAAGGAATCTTTGGCTTTTGAGATTTTGGAAAGGGCGTCTCTTCTGGTGATTTTTGAGCTTTTCAGATCTTTGCCAAGCTGATTGAGAATATCTTTTGCCCGTTTGAGTCGTTTGAGTGTTACCGGAGTGCGGGGAGTTTTCTGATCGATTTTTTTTGCAAGGGTTTCAATTTTCTGAGCTTCTCTGTGAATGGTTTTAACCTGATCCGGAGTTTCGCCTGATGCGAACAGGTTAAATGAAGGCATCCAGATCAGACCGCCAAGAATTATGCCGGTGAGGGCGATTTTTTTCAGGGGCTTTTTCCATTCATATCTGAAAACAGAAGCCGGTTTAATTTTTTCAGCTTCTTTAGCGGTATCACGCATCAAAGCCCTGAACATTGGGCTTCTTTCCTTTTTCTGTTCTATCCATTCGAGGGATGTGGACAGTTTTTCCTTGAGGTTCAGCCTTTTGTCACACTGAAGAGCAACATCCATCAGTGATTTTTTTCTGCAAAGGTGGATAATATACCCGATTAGAGGCAACACAACTGCCGGCAGGAAAAACCAGGAAATATAAAGTGAAAAATAGCCTGTCAGCTTGATAAATGCGAGGACTAAGCCGGAAAGAATAAGACCGGCAAAAAGAAAACCGCAGAAAACCATGAAGCCTTCTGTAGCAATGTATCGTTTGCGAAGATTTCTTAAAGCCTGTAAAATTATTGATTCTTCCATATATTTTTCACCTCTGTAATTATACCATATTTTGTACATTTTATTTCCTGTTAAAGGAAAATATCGAGACACATTAAATTTCATATATGAAGGTTTTATGACAGATATGGATCTATGATTATATCAGGGAGAGCTGTTCACCACAGGCAGTCTGCCTGATCCAGCCTGTAGTCTATGGTTTAAGGAAATCGTTTTTTAAAAACTGAACTCAGACATTTGTTTTATGACAACAGAATTCGCCGAACTTGAAAAACTGGGGTTTGATTTTTACAACAGAGGCAATACTATGGGTGCTCTCCGTTTTTTTGAGAGAGGCCTTAAAATTGCCCTTGATGCCAAAGATCCGGAGAGGTGTGCCCGTGCTCACCTTCAGATAGGTGTAATTATGTTTGAGAATGGTGAGCTAACACTTGCCCGTGAGAATTTTTACCTTGCCTTCATTCTTTTCAGAAAAGTTAATAACCCTGTCAGATTCAAAGAATCCTGTTTTTATCTTGGAAAGGTATGTTGTATTGAAGAAAATTTTGAATATGCCTATAAAAAGCTGAGAATAGCTGCAACAATACATCCAAACGGTGTTTCCACAGAAATTGAAGCTGGAATCAGCTATTATCTTGGATTGGCTTCGTGCCATCTCGATCTTTACAACATTGCATATACAAGTCTGCAGAAAGCGTCTAAACTTTTTGTAGAGCTTCAGGACAGAAAAGGGATAGCAGATTCCGCCCTTTGTCTGGGGAAACTCTACCTGAAGGCTGAACAGCTGAAAAAATCAGCTTCGTATTTTGATCAGGCAATACTTATTTTCAACGAACTGAAGGATAAGAGAGGGCTTGCGGAATCAGCACGGGGTCTGGCACAGACTATGTATGCAGAGGGAAACACTGCCGGAGCTGAAAAGCTGCTTACTTATGCGGCAAGTATTCTGGATGAGTGTCATGAAAAGATAAAGCTGGCATCTGTGCTTATTGAAATTGCCGATATTTTAAAAGAAAAAAACGAATGTACCGAGGCAGAAGGCTGTCTTTTTAAAGCGAGAAAAGCATATAAAGAAGCTCATCACCCCCAGGGGGAAGCTTCTGTTATTAAAATGCTCAGCCAGATATATTCAGGAAATGGAAATCAGGAAAAAGAAAAGACAAAGCTCCTTGAAGCTCTGGATCTTTTTACAGAGTCGAAAGAATTTGAGGAATCGGTGTCGTGTCTCAGGCGGCTTGCAGAGATTGCACAGGATGAGGGAAGCATCAGCGAAGCCCGACATTATCTGCTGGAAGCTGTGGAGCTGATAAGGGGCAACAATCTCACGGTTCAGAACAGTATTATCGAAACAATGCTCAACCGGATTGAAGCGGAAATAAAGACTGCAGAGAAAAAGAATAAGCCTGGGTTTTTTGGTTTTTCACTAAAAATCTTCAGGATGATCTGAAATAAAGGAAAATAGTTGCCGTCATTTAATTTTATTATATCAGCCTGTCCGGATTAACGGGTAATATCACCTTTTTTATCCTGTATGTATAATGCCCGTTTTATTAAAGGCTGTAATAGAATTTTGTACAAAGAGGTGTAGAATGAAGCTGAAGCGTAACATGTTATCAGCGGCTGTGCTGCTTGTTCTGACGCTTTTTACCCTGAGGGGAGCTGTTGCGGCAACGACAGACAAATGGAAAAACTCACCCGGGGCGGATAAATATCCAAATGCTTCGTCGATTATTCTGTATGATTACATCGGATCTGATTTTAACGCAGATTCCTCCGTAGCTGTTACAGAGCACGAAGCAATAAAAATTCTGAAAGCTGACGCACTCAACAAATTCGGTATAGTCAGCAGACCCTTCCTTTCACCGGATCAGTCAGTAAAAGTTGATATAGCAAGAATAGTCAGACCTGACGGCACAATCATAGAGATTGACAAGGAAAAACAGATAAAGTCGGAGATGAGTCTGGCAGATAAAATTCCCCTTTATAAAAACCTCGGAATAGTAAGTATTGATTTTACAGCCGCCAAAGAAGGCGACATAATCGAATTTAAACTTACCACATCAAACAAGAAACCACCGGTACCCGGTCAGTTCTGGACAATTTCATATACTCAGGACGAGTCCCCTCTTGTATATACCGAGCTGGCAGTTAAAGTAGCCAAGGCAGGAGCACAGATTTACTGGGCAACTCCCGGCAACGGCGACGGCAAGGTTAAACCCGAGATTTCAACAGCCAAAGACGGCTCAAAAATATACAAATGGTCGTTCAAAAATCGTGATGCCTCTGAAAACGAACCTGCAGCTCCGCCTTTCAGAGACAGAATTTCCTCAGTTCTCGTTACAACTTTCCCCAACTGGGAAAAAATGTCGGAAGACCTTTACAAGGCAATGGAAACATCCATAAATCCCGGACCTGAAGTTGAAAAACAGACAAAGGAAATAACTGCAAATCTGACCGACAACAAAGATAAGGTTCTGGCGATTCTCAAAAACCTCAGCGCCAAAAAGACTATGGATCTGGGTTTTGACGCAGATCGTTTCCTTATTTTCACTTCAGATGAACTTCTCAAAGCAGAAGTTATGGGACGTGGAGACCTTCAGCTTCTTTTCATCGCTATGTTAAAAGCTGCGGGAATCAATGCATATCCTGCACTTATTGCCGACCAGAAATACGGCGACATAAATTCTGATATAGCTTCACCCTATCAGTTCGGCAATGTGGTTGCCGCTGTTGAACTTAACGGAAAAACCTGCTACATCGATGCAGCGGATCCGATTTCTCCCAATTTCGCCCCCTATGCAGGCAAACAGGGAAGAAAAGTCCTGGTTCTTAAACCCGGTGGAGCAAAACTGGCGGAAACTCCCGTAACAAGCTCAGATGACAATCTTGAGGAAATCACCGTTAATGCGGAACTCAGTGCCGATGGAAGCCTTGGCGCAAGAATGCAGTTGGTGGAAAAAGGCGCAAAAAGAGCATTCTGGGATTCGATTATGGGCCTTCTCAGCCAGCCCGGACAGAGAAATGCAATGTTCGCAAGACTCGTTCAGATTATCAGCGACGACGCCCAGCTTCTCGGTTCGGAAATCACCCCCAGCGAAAAGGAAGACAGAATCGACATAGATCTTTCATTTATGTCAGAATCCTATCCCACAGTTTCAGGCAAATTCTGGATCGTAAAACTCCCCACCATACCGGTTGGAAAGAAATTCCCATTCATCGAAAAACCGGTTAGTGAAAGAAAATACCCTGTATTGATGGCAGCTCTCGGCAAGGAAAGAAAAACCGTAAACCTGACACTGCCTTCAAATGTGACAGTAAAATCACTTCCTGAAAATGTAAAACTCACAAATTCAGTGGGTTCACTCAGCATAGACTGTAAGCAGGAAGGAAACAAAATCATCTATGTTTACCAGCTCGAGCTAACAAAAATGACCATACCGGTTTCAGAATACAAACAGCTGAAAGACCTGTATGAAACAGCAGGTAAAAAAGCAGATGAGATCATCCTTCTTGAGAAAAAGGAAGACTCAACAAAACCAGTAGGCTAATCAATCTCAACATTAATCAGGCTTCAACCTGATCGATAAATATAAAAAGCGGATCATCAGATGTTTAAAATGATGATCCGCTTTTGTATGATAAAGGTTTGTGCAGGATGGCAGATATTCCCCATTCAGCTCCGGTTCAGGGATAGCATTTAAATGGTGAAGACTCTGCATATTCTCATTGACCATCAGTGGCAATACCGCTGAATTAGCAAAATTCACTTAAAACCCCAACCCCAATACTCTTGTTTTTCAAGGAGGGAGGTTCGGAAGGAAAACCGCCTTTCCAAAAAAGCTTGATTCCCCCTGACGGTCCCCAAATCCCCATGGTCCCTGATTCCAAAAGTTTTGGGAAGGAGGTCCGGAGGAAACTTTTTTCAAAAAGTTTTCTCTGGAAACCTGGCAAACGGCTCCAATACTTGTGAACGATCAGACTAATCCATGCCCTGATTCATGGGCATTGAACATCAGGTGTAGCAGTCAGATCGATTTAATGGTATAATAATTAAAATATGAACAATTCAGAAAATTAGCAATAAAAACAGTAACCTATCCTGATTAAGCAAAAGCAACATTCTTATTCAATTTCAACGGCAAGTTCCAATTACACAGACAATCTTACACACGGCATGGGATCTTTCAACTTACAGAACCCATCTTCTGTTCAGTAAAAACGGATACAATAATTTTAAGGGCGCAGAAAGATAATGGCGGTAATTTCATGAAAACTGATAACAGCAAGCAAAATTTTTCGATCAGATTGTTTTTCATAGCTTTAATCTGGGCACTGGTTTTATTTGTTATTGCTGTTCTTTTCTATAAAGATTCGATACTTTATTCGATTATCATCTTCGCCGCTAAAACCAATAATCAGTTTGTTTACGAACGGATAATCTGGTATCCTGATTTATTTGAACAACCATGCTTAGAGGCTATCAGGAAGGAACAATATCCTCAGGAAATTTCGCGCTTTATTTGCAGCATGCAACCTCTTAAAATAGAAATAGTAAGGAAATTGGCTGAAAATAACAATGCAGAAGTGAGAGTACAGGCTATAAAAACTCTTGGAGAATCCGGGGATAAAAGCTCAATCAGCTTAATAATAAAATCGCTGAGTGATAAAAACGAAGAGGTTGCAGTCAGTGCTATGTTTGCTCTTGCTCACCTGAAAGCGACA
>JAJTBE010000173.1 GCA_021287065.1 Bacillota bacterium | reverse complement strand
GGAAGCTATGACAAAATCAATAGGAACAGATACTGGCGACAACACATTGTGGATCCCGGGAATGCTGGAAATTTGGGATTACCTGAAAAACAATAAAATTTTCAACTATTATATTGAAGAAGCCCACAAAGGACTTGAATGGATAACAGGAAGCACAAACAGAGTTTGCTATAACGACGAAGCACTGACAGATTACAGGTCAGGATATTACATCCTGAAAGCTCAAAAACAATACATAACCTCTGAAAAACCGGCCTTGTTGTCATTTGATGAAGCAAGCCAGAATAATAATTCTTATCAGCATAACTGGTTGTCAAAAAAAGTTGTCTGCAACAGTGCAAGAACAAGCAGAGGTCCCTGGAGACTGACAGCCTTATTTGACAGAAAAGGGCTTGCCTTCAGCAAAAATTTTACAGCTTTCTGGCTTAAAACAGAAAACAATAATATCGAACAAAATCTGTTTCATAAGCTGATTGCTGCTATCCTCAATTCTCCGGTTGCCAATGCATATATGTTTGATCATAATCTTGACAAACACAACAGAATTGAAGTATTCAGAAGGATCCCATTACCGGATTTCTCACAAATGGATCTCACCGATTTTGAGAATACATACAACAGCCTGGTGTCAAACCTGTCTGAGCCGGTTCAGGATAAAAATGTAGTAAATGCCCTTTTATTAAAGATTGACGCTTTGATACTTGCAGCCTATGACCTGCCACCCCGCCTCGAAAAGAAGCTGCTTGATATCTTCTGGGGATATCAGCGTCCTGTCCCTGTTGAGTTTACCGGATACTATCCTGAAGGTTATGCTTCATACACACCTCTGGCAGATTTTATTTCCGAAAGCTTTAAAATGTCACGGGGTGACAAGATTCTCACCCGGTATAATCCTGTTAAAGACCCGATTATTTCTGAAATCCTTGAATGGAGCAGATTAGCCGATGAATAATATTTATGACTATCTGATAGACACAAATTATATTTCAGCCTTATGGGATGAAAATCATAAAAGCCACGAAAAAATCAAAATTTTCACTGAAAGCAAAAACTACAGCCATTATTTAATATCAACTATTTCAGTTGGAGAAATACTGTTTGGACAGGAATTCAATAAAGATAAGCTCCATAGTTCGATAATACTGGAAAAGCGGGCAAAAATAAGAGAAAAGATTAAGGAACACTACGGGTATATTGTTAAGATAGACAGACATGTATCTGAAGAATATTCGAAAATCAAAGCGGCATTATTAAAAAAACACAGGCGCAAAGGCAGGAAACTGAAAACCGAATACATCACGGAAGAACTTTATACTGAGAATAGAGAACCCGCAGAAATCATAGGAGTGCAGGAAAACGATCTCTGGATTGCTGCAACAGCGTTATGCTACAATTACATATTGATTACTGATGATAAGATGGCAAAAATCGAAGAAACAATAAGTGAACTATATCCGGATTTTAAAATGGTACACCTTTAACAGATAGAAAACCAGATAATTCACAGGGAAGATTGGTAGTTTTTCCCCCACCCCATTGATTTTCATGGGAAATTATAGTATTTTTATAAGGCGGAGATCTGCCGCACCAGCCGTCCCAGAGGAGGATGGCATTATTAGCCGGTCATGATGAAGACGGCAGGTCCGGGATGAATATGATCGTATTCTCAGGATTGTGTGTGTTCCCGGGCTGTAACTTCTGACATCCGGAGTATTCCTGGAGGAGAAGGCCGATGGAATTGAATATTGAAAGATTAAAGCCCCCTTATTTTCCATTTTCGGACGAACCCGCTCCCAAAATTCTTTTTGTCCAGCATTACAATATGCTGTGCGACCCCCGCACTCTGGAGTGGGAAAGGGCTATTTCATCAGTTGTTGACGAAAACACCACTGTTTTTGATCTTGGAGCAGGAACAGGCATCCTGTCTATGATTGCCGCAAAAAAGGCAAAAAAGGTAATTTCCGTTGAACTGGACCCCCACCTTGCCCGTTTTGCAGAATACACAATAAACAGAAACGGTTTTTCCGACAAAATCAAACTCATCTGCTGCGATGCGCGGCAAGCCTGTATGAATGAAAAAGCTGATGTGCTTATCTGCGAAATGCTGGATACAGGTCTTATAAAAGAACCTATTGTGCCTGTTCTCAACGAAATCCGGCAAAACCTCATACACGATAAAACAACTATCATTCCGGGAAAAGTAATGACCAAAGCTGTGCTTTCCCATACCGATTTTAACTTCTGCGGTCTGGAGATTCCACTTCCCCATTTTGAAACCGAAGAAGTGAGAAAAACCACCGAACTGTTCTCAGAACCAATCCTTTATCACGAAATTTCACTTTATCAGGACAACCCCCTGAAAGTTGACGCCCAAATCAGTATTCCCGTGGTGAAACCGGGCACTGCAAATTCGGTAAAAATCATTACGGAAACAGAACTGCTTCCGGGTATTATCTGCCCGCCGAGCATGTGGTTCAACCCGCCTCTCGTCCTGCCCATAGAACCAGTGAAAGTTGACGCCGGAGATGTTCTGAAACTCCATATTTCCTATCATCTGGGTGAAGGACTCAGAACTCTTGATTATGAGGTGATAGCATGAAAAAAATTCTTTTTATAAACAAAAACCAGGACATCAGACAGGAAGCATCCGACATTCTTCAGGAAGAAGGATACGAATCAGTCTTTACCGACAACTGCCGGCTTGCTCTGGATCTGATTAAGGACAACAGAGGACATTTTGTAATGGTCATCCTCGACATCAACGAACTGGTGGACTGGGGCATCGAAATTTACGATCAGATAAAAGACATAGACGCCAATCTGCCTGTGGTTACAACATCCACATCAGGCCACTACCGCCCCCGTCTCGGCTCCGACAGAAAACTGGTCAACTACGGAAGCGGCCAGGTCCTTTACGATTAATTAAGAGGTATCCGACATGAAGATAGCATTTATAAGCCCGAGAGGCTCAGAAAGCAACCAGCAGAATAATATTCTCAACAGCATTTATCAGAAACTTATGAAAATCCTCACCTTCATCGAAATCGAGGATGTGGAGTTTATGCCCAATCTGGGTCTGCTTACCCTTGCAGGCCTCGTTCAGGGCAACCACGAGCTTAGATATATCGAAGAGGACTATGTGGACGAATCCACCATGGAACCAATAGTTTTTGACGAAAATTTCGATCTGGTGGTCCTTACAGGCGTAAATTCCCAGGCTCACAGAGCTTATGAAATAGCAGAAACTTTCAGAAAACGCGGAATCTACACCGTCATGGGCGGACTCCACGCCAGCCTGCTTCCCGAGGAAGCAAAAGCACATGTGGATACGGTAATAATCGGAGAAGGCGAAGATACATTCCCGGTTTTTCTCGCCGATTTCGAAAAAGGAGAACCCAAACCTTACTATAAATCTTCCGGCGAATTCGATCTCCGTTTTGCACCCACACCCAGATTCGATCTTATCCACAACATAACCCGATTCAACAAAATCACAGTTCAGGCCACAAGAGGCTGCCCCCACAAATGCGAATTCTGCTGCCTTTTCGAAGCATACGGACCAAAATACCGCAAGAAAAAACCCGAACAGGTCGTCAAAGAAATCGAAATTATCAAAAGCCTCCATCCCCATCCCTTTATTTCCTTTGCCGATGAAAATCTTCTGGCAGACAGAAAATACTCGAAGGAACTTCTCCGCCAACTGGCAAAACTTGACATCCGCTGGGAAGGTTACGCCGATATATCAGTAGCTGAAGACGAGGAGCTTCTCGAACTCCTCGCAGCTTCAAACTGCGTCCTGCTTATGATAGGCCTCGAAAGCCTTGATTCGGATAATCTCACAACAATCGCCCCGTTCAAAGCCAAAAGAATAGCCTCATACCCTCAGGCAATCGAAAAAATCCAGTCATACGGCGTAGGAGTCATGGGCCTCTTCATGCTCGGCTTCGACCACGACACGGAAAATGTCTTTGTCAACATCCGCGACTTTATCAAACAGACCAATATGTTTGATGTGGACTTCGCCATCGTATGCCCCATCCCCGGAACCCGCCTTTATAAAAGACTGAGGGAAGAAGGAAGAATCACCTGTGAAGACTGGGATAAATACGCCTGGTACAATGTAAATTTCGAACCCAAAAACCTCACCCCCAAACAACTCAAGGAAGGCATAATGTGGCTTTTCCGCGAATTCAACAAACCCGAGGAAATAGCCCGCAAAAAGGAAAGATTCCAGCAAATCTACAGACGCCTCTACCCGGACGAGTTCACCAGAAAAAACAAACTGGAAAAACTCGGCATGGTACAGTACGGATAATTCCGCTTCCGTATAAATTGAATAAGAGCAGGGATTTTAAATCCGTGCATATTTTATGCACGCATAACCCCCTTCCCGTTTCAACCTTATAGTATTTCAAGGGCTATCTTTGTGATGCGTTTCAAACCTCATCCGATACCACTGAATAAGCAAAACCCACTCATAACCCAAATCCCATATTCCTGTTTTTCAAGGAGGGAGGTTCGGAGGGCAACCTCGCTTTTGGGGACCGTTGGAGGAAACTTTTTTGGAAAAAAGATTTCCTCCAAACCGCCTTCAAAAAACTTTCATAGACTCATTTTTCTGTTCTCTTTAATTTCGTTTTCTGCATACCGACTTTATTACTGTTGGCTTATTCTCACGTTTTT